>NZ_JAZDQV010000008.1:0-128084 GCF_036324225.1 Altererythrobacter litoralis | reverse complement strand
GCTTCCTTGCCATTCCATTCCTCCTTCGTGGCCATTCCTAAAATAGAAATTGGACCATTCAGAAGGGGGCAGATCAACGATCCGTTCGTCGTAAAGCTTAGAGCGATGTTCACTGTACAGGCCTATTGAAATCACTGCTCCACACTCTTGCTAGGCATCCCTTACCCTTCTTATGATGCCCATAAGTCGAAGGGGAAACAAACAAAATGGCCGAACCTAAGAGCGATACCGAACGTAAGTTCGAAGTGAAGCCGCTATTCGCCGAACCATACTTTCGCATCAACATCGCGGACGCGATAAGTCCCGAACAGGTAACCTTTATCAAGAGCCTAAAATTTCTGAAAAGCCAAGTGAACCATATATCTGAGGAACTCTACCTATTCGAACGCAAGGAGATGAAGAGTATCAAGAAGGCAGTCCATGAGGCATTGGACACCTTTGCTCGTGAGGTGATGGGCATTGCCCAAAAGTTGACCGTCACGCAGAGCTGGGCACTCCTGAACCCTCCCGGGGTAGGGATGCACGGGCACACCCACTCAAACTCCATTGTTTCAGGATCGCTCTATTTCACCGATCTCCCCAACCCGCCAGGCAACATGATCTTCGAGCGACATAATCACTACCGCCAGATCGAATTGATAGTTGGTCATGACAAGACCAACATCTACAATGCCACCCGGAATGCTATCGCACCAAAGAAAGGAGACCTGATCCTCTTTTCGAGCGCTTTGCAGCATTACGTCGAGCCCAATAATTCCAACTTGGATCGCCACTCCATCGCCTTCAACACTTTTGTGCGCGGAAAGATCGGATCGTTTCGCGATGTTAGCGAACTTGAACTCTAGTTTGGTCGGCTTGCAGTTCCAATCCTAACACCCAATCAACCGCGCGAATGGCTTCCTTTTCGCGGTTTGACCGTGAGAACGGCCATGTGGAATGGAGTTTTGCCTATCCAGCCTTATGCCAGCATCCAATCATGCACTTGCTGCGCCTCTTCGCCTTGCGCTTGCGCGGCTCGGTGTAGGCTTCCGGTTGCGTCCAGTCGGTCATCGCGCCGTTCCTTTGATCAGAGGGCCTAGGATCGCCAAATGTGGCTTCCCAAACTCACGGATTTCTGCGGTTTTCAGGGATGCGTAGCGTCCCGAGTTTTACGGTCAGCAGGGGCAGGTGCTCAGGTGTCAAACACGGGACGTTTTGAGGCCGTGTGAGGCTCGATGTGCGTGTTGAATGAAGAGGGGTATTGTGCTTCTGTCTGTCCGCGTCATAGATTTGATTCTAATGACTTGAGCAGGACATGGGGGTGTCACGTGATAAGAAGAACTGCTGCTCTTATGGCGCTCTTCTCGATGACAGGTTGCAGTGATCTGGGTCTCGGAATTGGTGAGGTGGAGTGTCTTACGACTGACGGACATGAAGCTGTCTTCGCAGTCTTCAAAGAGCAAGTCGAGCGCCAGCTCTCTGATGAACTTAAGGGTGAATATCGGATCGACAGAGGCAAGATACGTGCTTCAATTAAGCAGCTAAAATTCGAGATTGCCGATGTCCGGACATCCAAAGAGGACCCGAACAGCACGAAGAAATACTGCACTGGGAGTCTGAATGTGGCCTTCTCGGCAAGCGCTCTCGACGAAGCTGACGAAGCACTTGCTGCGGTAGAAGCAGGCAGCGTGTCTGATTTTGCGGACCAGTATGATTATCGGCGCAACGCGAACTCGTTCTCGATTCCGATAGATTATACGGTTCAGCCCACGGACGATAACGAAGTGGTCTTTGCCGAGGTCGAAGACGGCGAAAGCGCGTTCGAGTTCATATCTAGATTAGTGGGGGCTCAGCTTCTCCGCACGAAAGTGGTTAATGAGCAAAACGAGCGCCTGCGCTTTGAAGCCGAACAAGCAAAGGCTGAGCGGGATGCTAATGCTGCTGTTTTGGCTGCCAGTCTAGCCGAAGCGAAGGCGAGCAACCAACTTGCAGAGCAGGCCATAAATGCCACTTGGAGAGCCCTGAGCCAGGAGACGAGAGATCAACTTTTGCTGGTGCAAAGAGCATGGATCAAGAAGAAGGACACGACCTGTCGTCTTGAAGCAGCCCAAAGCTCTGTCGAAGATACAGAGCGGGAAATTGCCAATCTCAACTGTTTAGCGCGCTTCAACACTGATCGAACCAGGTTCCTCGAAAGCTACTTGGAATACGCCTACGACTGAAGCCTAACCTTGCCCTATGCAGACATTACGACTTCTTGCTGAGCGCCAGCACCACTTCCGGCGCTAAGTTCCGCAACTCAATCAGCGCCATCATCTTCGCGCCATCGATCGTGAAGGTGCCGTCGCCGTTCGCTCGCTCGCGCAGATCGAAGCACTTGCAGCCAGCACCTTCAACGCGGGAGCCGAAGTCGTGGTTGTGGTTCATGCCAGCAGGCTAAGGCTGGATGAGCGGTTGCGGCACGGCTAACTTGGGCTAAACTAGCCCTGTGTGCCGTATCCTTTCGATCCTTCTTCTAGTTCTTGCGTTCGGCTGGGCATCGCCTGTTCTCGCCGACGTCAATTTGAGCTTTCACAGCTTCAATGGATCGGTATTGGTGGGGCGCTATCCGCATGCGTTCATTGTGCTCGAAGGGGAGCTTGAGAACGGGCAGAACGTCAACGAGAACTACGGCTTCACAGCCAAATCGGTCGGCCCGTCGGTGCTCAATGGCCCGGTCGAACATGACATTCTGGTCGAAAAACCCCATTATATCTCTTCGACCAATCGCCACTTCACCGTTACGATCACAGACGAGCAATACCGCAAGATCGTGGCCGAGGTGAAGGCGTGGCGCGATGCCCCGGGCAAGTATTACGATCTTGAAACACGCAACTGCATCCATTTCGTTGGCGCGATAGCGAAGATCGTGGAGCTGAAGGTCGAATATCCTAAAGGCATGCTGCGCCGCCCGAAGAAGTGGCTAAACTACATTACATCGCTCAACCCGTCGCTGGGGACGAAGATCATAAAGTAATGGAGGAATCCGTGCTCTTGCGCTTCCTCCCTCCGCGCCCCAGCACGGTCAGGGCCTTCGTAAGTTGCTGGCCTTACGGTCCGGTGATGATCTCAAACCGATCTGCGCGCGAGTCTCAAAAAGAATTAACATTATTATGCGTTTGAGTAATGTCATCATCCTTAAACCAGGAATTTTGCAAGTTACGCCCGCAAGCAGCAAGTGACAGCACCTTCGCGGTGGGGAGTGGTTGGCCGATCGGTGGAAATCAAAAGACCCCGACCGCAGGAGATAGGGTGGCGATCGGGGTCTCTGGGTCGAGGGTGAGTGGAATGCCTAGCCCCCCCCTCTAAGGAAGGCAGGCTAACTCAAGCGGTTCGATTCGCGAGCGGTATTGTTGCCGGATGGTTGGCTAAAGCGCAGCAATGCGCCTGCATTCGCTGGCCCAATAGCCGAAGTCGAACACCCTATCGCCTTGGCTGTCTATCCGCTCCAAGCCTGACTTCGCGGCATTGTCGAGGATGAGGGTGAGTTCACTCAGCAAGGCCAGAGCCTCTGCATGGCGGGGGCCTTCGATCTGGGTCGCGGTGTGGTTGTCATTCATCCCAGCAGGTTATGCCTGGGCGGCTGAATGGTGGGTGAAAAAAAGACCCCGAGCAGGCATTGCATTGGGACAGTCCGCTCGGGGCTTTAGTCGAGGAACTGGCTAGGCCATTTCCTTCGGGTCGCAGTGACTGATTGCGCCATGTCTGGGCTAGAGTCTTTGATCTACGTCAAGCGCCAGCACGATTTCCGGCGCGAGGTTCCGCAACTCGATCAGCGCCATCATCTTCGCGCCGTCTATCGTGAACGTGCCATCGTCATTGCTACGCTCACGCAGATCGGAGCACTTGCGATAAGCACCTTCAACGCGGGCGGCTAGGTCGGCATGCATGGTGTCAGACTAGCGGGCAGCCCTTAGCGCCGCCAGCCCAGCCAACAAGGCCTCAAGATGCGTCCAATTCTCATCTTGATCTAGAAGTGCACTGCGCACCGATCGTGGTTCAAGGTCGAGTTCATCCCGTATTTTGTTGTCGATCTGAATACGGGCGTCTGCAAAGTGGCATTGACCTGCAAACCGATGTTTGTCGCCGCCAAAATCGTTCGCCACCCAAAGTTGCTCAAGATATGTGGCCCACTGCATATCTAGCATATCAATCAACAGACTTCGTTCTTTATCTGTCGGAAGGCTTAAGGCGGCGGCCTTTACTAGTTCATAGTATTGGCCCTCCCGGATGCCCAGGAACCCGAACGGAAACACGTCTTTAAACTGGTGCCATTTGAACCCAGCTCCATTGATCTGCTGAAGGGCGCCATCAAAGTCGAAGCCATTGCTCTTATAATCATGCATCTGAATGATCCTTCTATATTGAGCACCTTCGAGAAACTGGCCGTTAGGAGGGGTCGGCTGAACGGGTGGATTGGGGAGTGACGCACTAGAAGTTAGTGATCCGACCAACAACCATCCCGGCGGTCATGGCGACGCAACCAATTAGTGACCCTGTGAGAGCTTCCGTCCAAGAAATGCCAATAAATAGAGCTGCAAGGACAATACCGGTAGAGAACGCCACCGAGACTATCGCTATGGCCATGAGCAAGAGCCAAAGTATCAGGGCAGCAAAGAAAGTAATGAGGCGTTGTGCAACTTTTTCGTCGATCCAATTCTCGACCGTTTCCTGCAACGGTTTGAAGAAAAATTTGAAGAAGACGCCATAGACGATGAGCGCGATCGCCAATGGCAAGACACGCATCAGCTTGCATATCGGAATTGGGCGTGCCGCTTTCTCTTAATCAGCGGGTCCTAGGTTCGAGCCCTAGTGCGTCCACCATCACACTCCTTTCTCCATGTTTGCCAGATCCATAGCCCTCACCGGGCGTGAATTGCCGCGTCAACACATCCGATCATCACATTTGCCAGCTTGCGATCACATCTTGATGTGATATTGATTGCAGCATGAGCACATCGACCATCACACGCGTTCGCAATCTCGTCACCTCCGGCGAAATGACGCGAGCAGGCCTCGCCCGCGCATCGGGCCTCCATGCCAACACCCTGCGCGACTGCACGGATGACAGCTGGAACCCCACCGCTGAAACCCTGACGAAGCTGGAGAACTTCCTCTCGAATAGCGGGGACCGCCCCGCTCTCGTCAGCATCGAAGAGATCATCGACGAAGCGCGCAACGGGCGCATGTACATCCTGGTGGATGACGAGGATCGCGAGAACGAAGGCGATTTGATCATCCCGGCGCAGATGGCGACCCCCAACGCCATCAACTTCATGGCGACGCACGGGCGCGGCCTGATCTGCCTGGCGCTCGACCGCAAGCGGGTCGAGCAGCTCAGCCTCGAGCCGATGAGCCGCAACAATAAGGAAAGCATGCAGACCGCCTTCACGATCTCGATCGAGGCGAAGGAAGGCGTGACCACCGGTATTTCCGCGGCAGACCGTGCGCGCACAATCTCGGTCGCGATCGACGCGTCGAAGGGCCCAGAGGATATCGTCACGCCGGGCCATGTCTTCCCGCTCACCGCGCGCGACGGCGGCGTACTGGTCCGTGCGGGCCACACCGAGGCCGCGGTCGACATCAGCCGCCTCGCCGGTCTCAATCCCTCGGGCGTGATCTGCGAGATCATGAACGAAGACGGCACGATGGCGCGGCTCGACGACCTGATCGGCTTTGCCCGCAAGCACGACCTCAAGATCGGCACCATTCGTGACCTCATCGAATACCGCCGCCGCAACGACCATCTGGTCGAACGCGTTGGCGAGCGCAGCTTCGAATCCGATTATGGCGGGCAGTGGCGCTTGCTGACCTATCGCAACAAGGTCGACGGCAGCGAAGCGCTGGTGCTGCAGAAGGGCCATGTGGTCCCGGGCGAACCCACCCTCACCCGCGTCCACCCGATTTCGGTACTCGACGACCTGCTGGGCCAGCCCGGCCCGCGCAAGCGCACGCTCCAGCGCTCGATGCTCGCGGTGGGCGAGCACGGATCAGGCGTGATCGTGATCCTGCGCGACCGCCCGGCGACCAGCAACTACAGCGAGGAAGACGAAATCCGCAATGTCGGGATCGGCTCGCAGATCCTGGCCGACCTCAGGATCCACGACATGATCCTGCTCAGCAATTCGCAACCCAATGTCGTCGCGATCGAAGGCTATGGCCTCAACATCGTCGGCCACATGCCGATCCCGGAGTGACCCGATGGCCCGTTTTCTTATCGTCGAAGCCCGTTTCTATGACCACCTCAACGATATGCTGATTGCGGGCGCCAGAGCCGCGCTTGAGGCCGAGGGGCACGAGGTCGAGGTCGTCACCGTTCCCGGTGCGCTGGAAGTGCCCGGCACCATCGCCATGGCTGCGGAAAGCGACCGTTACGATGGCTTTGTGGCGATCGGCGTGGTCATCCGCGGCGAGACCTATCACTTCGAGATCGTCGCCGGCGAAAGCGCGCGCGGGATCATGGCGCTCACCATGGACGGCATCGCCATCGGTAACGGCATCCTCACGACTGAAAACGAAGCGCAGGCGATCTATCGTGCCGATCCCAAGCAGGCCAACAAGGGCGCCGGGGCAGCGCAAGCAGCGATGGCACTGCTGGCGATGCAGGAGAAATTCGCATGAGCGGGCACGATTTCATCGCAGGCATCCCGCTGGTCCTCGGCGGTAATGTGTTCGGATGGACCAGCAAGGGTGACGAGGCATTTGCAGTGCTCGACGCCTTTTACGAGGCTGGCGGGCGAATGATCGATACTGCCGATGTCTATTCGGCCTGGATCCCGGGCCACAAGGGTGGCGAGTCGGAGACGGTGCTGGGCGAATGGCTCACAAGCCGGGGTGTCCGCGCCGACATGCGGATCCATACCAAGACCGGCATGTTGGGCGGCGCGGAGCTCTATGAATCGGCGCGGGTGCTGCAATCGCTCGAGGTTTCGCTGGAGCGACTGCAGAGCGACACCATCGATCTCTATTACGCGCACAAGGACTATCCCGAACTGGAAATCGGCGCGATCGTCGAGGCATTCGACGGCGCAGTGCGCAGCGGCAAGGTGAAGGCGCTCGGAGCTTCGAACTTCGATGCAGCGCGGCTTGGTGCTGCGCTCGACCACGCCAGCGCGACCGGGGCCGAGCCCTTCACCGCGCTGCAGAACGAATACAACCTTGTGGCGCGCAAGGCCTATGGCCCTGACCTGCAGAAGCTATGCACCGAACGCGAGATCGCCATGCTGCCCTTCTTCGGCCTCGCCTCGGGTTACCTCACCGGCAAGTACCGGACCGAAGCGGATTTCGCGAAGTCGATGCGCGGCGGCCGCGCAAAAGAACTGTCCGGGGGCAATGGCCCGCAGGTCCTGGCGGCGATGGACGAGGTCGCTGCAGAGACCGGTGCCAGCCTCTCCGCCATCGCGCTTGCATGGCTGGTTCGCCAGCCTGGCATCCCTGCCCCCATCGCCAGCGCCCGAACGGTGGAGCAGCTCCGCGAACTGCTCGAATTCACGCAGCTGCAGCTGAGCGACGATCAGGTCGCGCGGCTTACGCCCTCGGCAGGCTGATCCCGTCAGATAACACCCTGGCGCAACGCACTGCGACAGGGTGCCTCAGGCGAGTCGACCGAAACAGGCCGCACCCGCGTAAATCGCGCTTGCGCCCAGCTCTTCCTCGATGCGGATCAGCTGGTTGTACTTTGCAAGACGATCCGAGCGCGCCAGCGAGCCGGTCTTGATCTGCCCGCAATTGGTCGCGACCGCGAGGTCGGCGATGGTCGAATCCTCGGTTTCGCCCGAGCGATGGCTCATCACCGAAGTGTAGCCCGCACGGTGCGCCATCTCGACCGCCGCCAGCGTTTCAGTGAGCGAACCGATCTGGTTGACCTTCACCAACAGCGAATTGGCCAGCCCCTTGCCGATACCCATGGCGAGACGTTCCGGATTGGTCACAAACAGATCGTCACCCACCAGCTGGATGGTCCCACCAATCTTGTCGGTCAGGATCTTCCAGCCTTCGAGGTCGTCCTCGCTCATGCCGTCTTCGATCGAGCGGATCGGGTAATCGCGGCACAGCGCCGCGAGATAGTCGGCCATTTCCTCGCTCGACAGCGAGGTGCCCTCGCCCGCCATGTCATAGCGGCCGTCGGCGTAGAATTCCGTCGCCGCGCAATCGAGCGCCAGCGCCACCTCCGAACCCGGCTTGAAGCCTGCCTGCTCGATCGAGGCCATGATGAAATCCAGCGCGGCGCGCGAACTGGCGAGATTGGGTGCGAAGCCGCCTTCGTCGCCTACAGAAGTGGACAGCCCATTGTCGGCAAGGCCCTTCTTCAGCGTGTGGAATATCTCCGAGCCCCAGCGCACTGCATCGGCCAGCGTTTCCGCGCCCACCGGCATGATCATGAATTCCTGGATGTCGATCGGGTTGTCGGCATGTTCGCCGCCATTGATGATGTTCATCATCGGAACCGGCAGGACATGCGCCGCGACCCCGCCGAGGTAGGAATAGAGCGGCAGGCCGCGCGCATTGGCCGCAGCCTTCGCCACCGCCAGGCTGATGCCGAGAATCGCGTTGGCGCCAAGCCGTGCCTTGTTGGGCGTGCCGTCGAGCTCGATCATCGTCAGGTCGATATCGCGCTGGTCTTCGGCGTCGAGCCCCAGGATCGCGTCGGCAATCTCAGTGTTCACCGCGTCGACCGCCTTGAGCACGCCTTTGCCCTTATAGCGCGCCATGTCGCCATCGCGCAGCTCGACGGCTTCGTGTGCGCCGGTCGAAGCGCCGGACGGAACCGCAGCTCGTCCGAAACTTCCGTCCTCCAGCAGCACATCGACTTCCACAGTCGGGTTCCCTCGGCTATCAAGCACTTCGCGGCCGTGCAGGTCGATAATCGCGGTCATTGGCAGGCTCCTGGCTCGCACTGTTGTAATTGGCTAAGACACCACCATATCGGGGTGTGGCAGCGCTCTATGCGCCGGAACATCGCGGTGCAAGCGGCGTTGCGATATAAACCGTTCCGGCAATCGTATTCGCGCCGGAAGTGAAGACATTGGAAGGCAAAGGACGGACCCATGGCAGAGGGCACAAGCACAAAAACCCGCAAGACCACCACCAAGAAGGCACCGGTAAAGAAGGCCACCAAGGCTGCCGCGCCCGCCGACAACACGGCTGAAGCGAAGTCGCGTTTCAACGCCGCGCTGGAAGAAGCGCGCGCCGGCGCTGCCGCGCTGAAGGCGGAAGCCGGCGTACGCGCAGGCGTCTATCGCGATCAGGCCCGTGAAAAGGGCACCGATCTCGTCGCCGAAGCCAGGACCTATGGCAATGAAGCCAAGGCACGGGCGGGCGAACTCGCTGTCGAAGGCAAGGCGCGCGCCAGCGACGCGCTGGCTTCGCTCGGCAAGATCGTGGCCGACACGGCTCCGCAGATCGACGAGAAGGTCGGCGAGCAATATGGCGACTATGCCCGCAAGGCATCGCGCAGCCTGCAGGAAGTTTCGGCCAAGCTCGATTCGAAGAGTGTCGAGGAACTGGGCGAAGATGCGCGCGAAATGGTGCGCAAGAGCCCAGGCACTGCACTCGGCATCGCGGCGATCCTGGGCTTCCTGGTCGCGCGATTGTTCCGCGGCGGCCGCGGCTGAAGCGACAGGCAGGGGGGCTGGATATGCGTGACGAGGATCGTGCGGATCCGCGTCCGGTCGATGTGGACGACGAACTCGACGCCGCACTGCGAGGCGACGAGGATGGCCAGGCGCAGCCTGATGGTTCGCTGGTCGACGATGTTGCCGCGCTGGTTCAGGACGGGCGCAACTTCGTCGAAGCCGAGATCGCATTCCAGAAAACCCGCCTCGCCTTTGCTGCCAACCGCAGCAAATCCGCCGTTGTCTCGGGCCTGTTCGCGCTCGCCTTCATCCATTTGGCGCTGATCGCGCTGGTGGTTGGTCTCGTGATTGCGCTCACACCGCTGGTGTCTGCCCTGGGCGCAACCGCAATCGTGGTCGGCCTACTGCTGTTCGGCGCTTTCCTGATGCTGATGCGCATGCGCAATTCGACACAGGAAATCGGCGACGCATTCGGCAATGACAATGCCGAGGGCGGAAAATGATCGACCTGCGCCGCCAGTTGCTCGAAGACAAGGCGCTGCGCGACACGGCGCGTTCGATCATTACTGCTCAGTTCGATCGCGTCCGCAACGGGCTTTCAGGCCAGCGCATGGGCGAGCAATTGGCCGAAGAGGTTGGCGACGAAACGCTCGACGCAGCCGATCGGGCAAGCGACGCCTTGCGCGGCAAGGGCGGGATCGTCGCCGGAGTCGCCGCCGCAGTCGCTGGTGCAACCGCGCTTTGGTTCGCCCGCGAACCCCTGCTTGAAATGTTCCGCTCATCGGACGAGGATGAAGCGGAGGAAGAGCCAGACGACGAAGCGGATGGAGGCTGACATGACCACCACCGAAGACAAGCGTAGCGCGCTGCGCGCCCGCATCGAGAATGCACAGGAGCGACTGGCTGGGCACCATGTTGCCGATCAGGCCCGCGACGCTGCCGGCACGCTGGTCGATTATGCCAAGCGCAATCCGCTGGTCGTGCTGGGCGGTGTAGCGGCGCTGGGCCTGGTGCTAGGCAGGCTCTCGCGGGGTGGCCGTGCCGCGGCTACTGCCTCCGGCCTGCTGGGGCGGATCGCGACCGATGCCGCGATCGCCTTTGCCCTGACGATGTACGACAACGCAGTCCAGCGCGCGAAAGAGGAGCAAGAAGCCGAAGACGCTTCGCCCCGCCTTTCCGACCGGGCTAGTAGCCACGACGACTGATTTCCCGGGCTGAATTGCATTGCGCAGGTCTTGCCACAGGCGCTGGCTCGTCTATGGCGCGCGCCATTCCCCAAGGAGACAGAGCCATCATGGCTGAACATGAAACCAAGCAGCGGCTGCACCTCGTCATGGGTGGCCGCGTAAAAGACCCCCGCAGCCTGGAATTCCAGGATCCGGAAAGCATCCATGTCGTCGGTGTTTTCAGCAATTACGACGATGCGGTCGACGCCTGGCGCTCGAATGCCCAGCGCACAGTCGACGATGCCGAAATGAAATATGTGGTGGTGCATCTCCACCGCCTGCTCGAGCCGGAAGCGTAAGCTCCGGCTTTCGAGCGCGGTGCGTCAGATGAACTCGATCTTCTCGACGAGGTAGAAGCGGTCGCCCGAAGGCACGGTAACTTCGACCTCGTCGCCCACCTGCTTGCCGATGAGCGCGCGGGCGATAGGCGAGTTGTACGAAATGCGGCCCTTGTTGGCGTCCGCTTCGGTCTGGCCGACGATCTGGTAGCGGACCGGCTTGTCCTCTTCGTCGAGCAGGGTCACGGTCGCGCCGAAGATGATCTTGTCGCCCGACAGCGTCGCCGGATCGATGATCTGCGCGCGGCTGACCTTGTCTTCCAGCTCGGCGATCTGCGCTTCAACCTGGCCCTGCCGTTCCTTGGCCGCGTGGTATTCGGCGTTTTCCGACAGGTCGCCGTGCGCCCGCGCTTCCTCGATCGCGTCAACGATCTTGGGGCGTTCCGCACGCAGGACTTTGAGATCGGCGGTCAGCCGCTCATAGCCCTCTGCCAGCATCGGAACCTTTTCCATCGTAGCCATTCCAGTCTTTCCTTCCGCTCCCTCCCCTAAAACAGGGTCATTTCGAAGCTGGCCGCATTTTCCAAGGCGACCTGGCGAGCTCGAAATGTGGGGGAGATCAAACTATCGTCAGCTATAATAGTCTTGCAACGAGCGGACTTCAAGCTGGCTTGCATTTACTGCACGAATTGCGTTCGCTGCAGCAAGTGAAGAAGCGGCGGTAGTGTAGTAGGGAACCTTCGCTTCCAGCGCCGATGCGCGGATCGATTTGGAGTCGAGCAGGCTCTGCCAGCCTTCGGTCGTGTTGAAGATCAGCGCCACGTCGCCATCGATGATCCGGTCGACGATATGCGGCTGCCCTTCGGCCACCTTGTTCACGCGCTCGACGGGCAGTCCCTGCTCCTCAAGATAGCTCTGCGTGCCGCCAGTGGCGATCACATCGAAGCCCTGCTCGATCAGCGCCTTAACCGCCGGGACGATAAAGGGCTTGTCGGTATCCTTCACCGAGACGAACAAAGTGCCGGAGGTCGGCAGCACCATGCCCGCCGCAAGCTGCGACTTCAGGAAAGCAGCTTCGAAGCTGCGGTCGATCCCCATCACTTCGCCGGTCGACTTCATTTCGGGGCTGAGCGCCGGATCGCTGCCGGGAAAACGCGAGAAGGGGAATACCGCTTCCTTCACCGCCATATAGGGCAGGTCGCGCTTGAACGGCTCGAAGTCAGCCAGTTTCTCGCCCGCCATCACGCGCGCGGCGATCTTGGCGACCGGCTGGCCGATCGCCTTGGCGACGAAGGGCACGGTGCGGCTGGCACGCGGGTTCACCTCGATCAGGTAAACCTCGCCATCCTTCACCGCGAACTGGACGTTCATCAGGCCGACGACCTTGAGCGCCCTTGCCAATGCCTCTGCCTGCCGTTCCATTTCCTCGACGATCGAGGCGGGCAGCGAATAGGGCGGCAGGGTGCAGGCGCTGTCGCCCGAATGCACGCCGGCTTCCTCGATGTGCTGCATCACGCCCGCAATGCGCACTTCCTTGCCGTCGCACAGCGCATCGACGTCGCATTCGATCGCGTCGCGCAGATACTGGTCGACCAGCACCGGGCTATCGCCCGAAACATTCACGGCGGTCTTGATGTAATCATCGAGCTGCGCTTCGGAATCGACGATTTCCATCGCCCGCCCGCCCAGCACATAGCTGGGGCGCAGCAACACCGGATAGCCGATGCGCGAAGCGACCGCCGCCGCTTCGTCGCGGCTGTAGGCGATGCCGTTGTCGGGCTGCTTGAGCTTCAGCTTGTGGACCAGCTTGGCGAAACGCTCGCGGTCTTCCGCAAGGTCGATCGCATCGGGCGAAGTGCCCAGGATCGGGATGCCCGCATCCTCCAGCGCCTGCGCCAGCTTGAGCGGAGTCTGCCCGCCGAACTGCACGATCACGCCCACCAGCTTGCCCTTGGACTGCTCGACCCGCAGGATTTCGAGCACGTCTTCAGCGGTCAGCGGCTCGAAATAGAGCCGGTCCGACGTGTCGTAATCGGTCGAAACCGTTTCCGGGTTGCAGTTGACCATGATCGTCTCGAACCCGGCTTCAGCGAGCGCGAAACAGGCGTGGACGCAGCAATAGTCGAACTCGATACCCTGCCCGATTCGGTTGGGGCCGCCGCCGAGGATTACGATCTTCTTGCGATCCGACGGGTCTGCCTCGCATTCGGGCTCGCCGAAGCTCGGGGCTTCGTAGGTCGAATACATATAGGGCGTGATCGCTTCGAACTCGGCAGCGCAGCTGTCGATCCGCTTGAACACCGGATGCACGCCCAGCTTGTTGCGCAGCTGGCGGACCTCGTCTTCGCTGGTGGCGCCGGCCATCGCCTGCAAGGCATCGTGCAGCAGGCCCGAACGCTTGGCCTGGGTTTCGCCCAGCCCGCCCGCAACGCCGACTGAGCGCACCGCCAGCGTAGCGAGCCGCTTGTCCGAAAAGCCCATCGCCTTGAGCTTGCGCAGACCCGCCGCATCGCGCGGCAGGCCTTCGACGCCGATCTGCTTTTCGGCGGCAATGATTTCCTCGATCTGGCGCAGGAACCAGGGATCGTAGGAAGTGACAGCATGGATTTCCTCCACACTCATCCCGGCGCGGAACGCCTGCCCGACATAAAGCAGCCGGTCGGGCGCACGCTTTGACAGCGCGGCGGTGATCACTTCGCGCGAGACGCCCTCAAGCGAAGGCACGCGATTGAACCCGTCGAGCCCGGTTTCGAGCCCGCGCAGGGCCTTCTGCACGCTTTCCTGGAAGTTGCGGCCGATCGCCATGACTTCGCCGACCGACTTCATCGCGGTGGCGAGTTCGATCTTCGCACCCTTGAACTTCTCGAAAGCGAAGCGGGGAATCTTGGTCACGACATAGTCGATGGTCGGCTCGAAACTGGCGGGCGTGGCGCCGGTGATCTCGTTGGTGATCTCATCGAGCGTATAGCCCACCGCCAGCTTGGCGGCGACGCGCGCGATCGGGAAACCGGTCGCCTTCGATGCCAGCGCAGAACTGCGCGACACGCGCGGGTTCATCTCGATCACGATCAGGCGGCCGTCGGCCGGATTCACCGCGAATTGCACGTTCGAACCGCCGGTTTCGACGCCGATCTCGCGCAGCACCTCGATCGAGGCTGTGCGCATGATCTGGTATTCCTTGTCGGTCAGCGTCAGCGCGGGGGCGACAGTGATCGAATCCCCCGTGTGCACGCCCATCGGATCGACGTTTTCGATCGAGCAGATGATGATGCAATTGTCATGGCGGTCGCGCACGACCTCCATCTCATATTCTTTCCAGCCGAGCAGCGATTCCTCGATCAGCACTTCGGTGGTGGGCGACGCATCGAGCCCTTCGCGCACGATCCGCTCGAATTCCGCCTTGTTGTAGGCGATGCCGCCGCCGGTGCCACCCAGCGTGAAGCTGGGGCGGATAATCGACGGCAGGCCGGTGTGTTCGAGCACGGCAAAGGCCTCTTCCACCGTGTTGGCGATGCCGCTGCGCGCGCTTTCGAGCCCGATCTTGTCCATCGCCTCGCGGAAGCGCTGGCGGTTCTCCGCCTTGTCTATCGCATCGGCATTGGCACCGATCATGGTCACGCCATATTTGTCGAGCGTGCCATTGTTGTAGAGCGCCAGCGCGCAATTTAGCGCGGTCTGCCCGCCCATGGTGGGCAGCAGCGCATCGGGGCGTTCCTTGGCGATGATCTTCTCGACGATCTCGGGCGTGATCGGCTCGATATAGGTCGCGTCGGCGAACTCGGGATCGGTCATGATCGTGGCCGGGTTCGAATTGACCAGCACGACGCGATAGCCCTCTTCCTTGAGCGCCTTGATCGCTTGCGTGCCGGAATAGTCGAACTCGCAGGCCTGGCCGATGATGATCGGGCCGGCGCCGATTACGAGGATCGAGGAGATGTCAGTGCGTTTGGGCATTAGTCGCCTTCTGGAATCGAAACTTGACAAGATGCGGTGATTGGCAGGCCTGTAGAGACAGTTTCACCACCTCGCATTACGACACCCTGCAATTCGTGCGAACGAAGAAGCGCGTTGCTCGGCATCACAGTAATCCGTTCTGCGTCGGTCGAGGCAACGAGATCAAAGTTGCCATTCGGGTAACGGTAGTAGTGCCCCGAAATTGGGGTAACTTCCTCGTCATTCATCGCCGATGTGATGGTCCCCGAGAACTTCCAAAGATTGTTGGCTGGCTCGGAAAGTGTCGCTTCGATACGACGCTCTACCTGCTTTGCCGCAACTGCGGGACTGGTGCGCGGGCCAAGGTGCTGCACCGTGCAGTTAAGAGACGGCTTTTCTGGCTCACTACAGCCTCCGAGCGCAAGAAATCCTATGATAAGGGGCGGCAGGTATCTCACCCCAACATCCCCACGAATTTCTCGAACAGGTAGAAACTGTCCTGCGGACCCGGACTTGCCTCGGGGTGATACTGCACGCCGAACGCCTGCTTGCCCTTGATGCTGATGCCGCAGTTCGAACCGTCGAACAACGACACGTGGGTCTGCTCGACATTGGGCGGCAGCGTATCGACATCGACCGCGAAGCCGTGGTTCATGCTGGTGATCTCGACCAGGCCGGAGGTGTCGCCCCAGCCCTCACCCACACGCTGGACCGGGTGGTTAGCGCCGCGGTGGCCCTGGTGCATCTTCACCGTCTTCGCGCCCGCCGCCAGCGCCAGCATTTGGTGGCCGAGGCATATGCCGAACAGCGGGATATCGCGATCGAGCAGCCCCTTGATCACCGGCACGGCATATTCGCCGGTTGCCGCCGGATCGCCCGGCCCGTTGCTGAGGAACACTCCGTCGGGCTTGAGCGCGAGGATTTCATCGAGCGAAGTCTTGGCCGGAACCACCGTCACTTTCGCACCGGCGCGCACAAGATTACGGAAGATATTGTCCTTCGCGCCATAGTCGATCGCTACGACATGCGGGCGGGCATCGTCGCCTGCCTCGCCATAGCCATGGCCGAGCCGCCAATAGCTGCCGTGCCATTCTTCCTGCCCGTGGCGCGTGACGATCTGCGCCAAATCCATCCCTTCGAGGCCCGGCCATTCCTGCGCCCGCTTGAGCAGCGCGGGAATGTCGAACTTGCCGCTCGGCTCATGCGCGATCACCGCATTGGGCGCGCCCGCCATGCGGATCCGCCGGGTGAGCGCGCGCGTATCGACGCCCGAAAGGCCGATCTTGCCGTTGGCTTCCATCCATTCGGTGAAGGGCTGCAGGCTGCGGAAATTGCTCGCGGGGGTCACGTCTTCGCGCACGACGCAACCGACTGCGCCTTCCACGCGGCTTTCAATATCATCGGGGTTGGCGCCGACATTGCCGATATGCGGGAATGTGAAGGTGACGATCTGCCCGGCATAGCTCGGGTCGGTCATCACTTCCTGGTATCCGGTCATCGCAGTGTTGAAGCATACTTCGCCCACCGCGGAACCGGTTGCGCCGAAGCCCATGCCCCAGATCACCGTGCCATCGGCCAATATAAGGACTCCCGTCGCACCTTTAGGTTGCGCAGGACGAGAGGCAGCAGAAGCCATTTTTGGGCTCTCCGAGTCAGGGGTTTTCCGGCGATGTCGCTAAGTCCCAGCCGCTAGACGCCAGCTGCGGGCGCGTCAACCGCATGGGGGAGAAATATCGACTATTCGGGGCACAATCACTATCTGCCCGCCCAAGACCAGACAAAAGGGACCGATTCCATGCTCCGCGACGACATCAAAGCCGCCACCATCGCCGCCATGAAGGCAGGCGAGAAGGACCGCACCGCCGCGCTCCGCCTGATCGGGGCGAAGATCAAGGACCGCGACATCGAAATGCGCACCTCCACCAAGGAGATCGCCGACGACGATCTGGTGGTGGAAGTGCTGCAGAAGATGGCCAAGCAGCGCCGCGAATCGATCGACCTCTATGTCCAGGGCGGCCGCGAGGAACTGGCCGCGCAGGAGCGCGCCGAACTCGCCGTGATCGAGGAATTCCTGCCCGCCATGCTGGGCGAAGCCGAAACTTCCGCCGCGATCGAGGCCATCAAGGCGGAGCTTGGCGCAAGCTCGATCAAGGACATGGGCCGCGTGATTGCCGAGCTCAAGGCACGCCATGGTGCACAGCTCGACATGAGCAAGGCGAGCGGGCTGGTGAAAGCGGCGCTTTCCTAATACTGTCCGCCAATGCTTTCCCCGCAGTGGCTAGACGAATTGCGTGCACGGGTGACGCTTTCGAGCGTCATCATGCGCACGACCAAGCTGCAGCGCGCGGGGCGCGAGTGGAAGGCCTGCTGCCCGTTCCATAACGAGAAGTCGCCCAGCTTCACCGTCAATGACGAGAAGGGCTTCTACCACTGCTTCGGTTGCGGTGCGCATGGCGACGTGATCCGCTGGATGACCGACCAGCGCGGCCTGCAGTTCATGGACGCCGTGAAAGAGCTGGCGCAGCAGGCGGGGATGGAAGTGCCCCGCCCCGATCCTGTTGCAGCGAAGCAGGCGGAAAAGCGCGCCAGCCTTGTCGATGTGACCGAAGCCGCACAGGCATGGTTCGTCGAGAACCTGTTTGCAGCCGAAGGCGCGGCGGCGCGCAATTACCTCAAGTCTCGTGGCTTTTCGTCTGCCGTGATGCGCGAATTCGGCTTCGGCTATGCGCCCGACAGCAAGGTCGCGATCAAACCTGCGCTCTCGCAATTCGAAGAGAACATGCTGGTCGAAGCCGGACTGCTGATCTCGGTCGATGACAAGACGCCCTATGACCGCTTCCGCGACCGGCTGATGCTGCCGATCCAGGATGCGCGTGGAAGAGTGATCGCATTCGGCGGTCGTATCCTCCAGGCCAAGGAAGGCGCGGCGAAATATCTCAACTCGCCCGACACGCCTTTGTTCGACAAGGGGCGTACGCTCTATAACCTCCACCGCGCCGGCCCGGCCTCGCGCCAGAGCGGGCGCATGGTCGTGGTCGAAGGCTATATGGACGTGATCGCGCTGGCGAACGCGGGGATTGCCGATGCCGTTGCCCCGCTCGGCACTGCGCTGACCGAAACACAGCTCACGATGCTGTGGCGCATGGTGGATGTGCTGGTGCTGTGCTTTGACGGCGATGCGGCGGGCCAGCGCGCGGCAATGCGCGCGATCGGCCGGGCGCTGCCAATGCTCCAGCCGGGCAAGAGCCTGGGCATTGTGCGCCTGCCTGCCGGGCTCGATCCGGACGACTTGATCAAGCAGCGCGGGAAGGCTGCGCTGGAACAGTTGCTGGCCCAGCCCGCGAGCCTGCTCGAAACGCTGTGGAGTTTCGAGCGCGACGCGCAGGAGCTCCGCACGCCGGAAGACAAAGCGGGGCTCAAGGCGCGGCTGCTGGCGCATGCCGACGCGATCCAGCATCCCGATATCCGCGCGCTATATCGCCGCGAACTGCTCGACCGCTTCTCCGCCTTCGCCTTCCCCCAGCGTCCGCCGCGCGAATGGAAGCCCGCTCCCTTCGGGCGCCCCGCCCCGCAACCACTCACGCCCGACGCAGCATCGCGACTGAAGCGGGTGATGAGCGGCGGCGCCCGCGACGATTTCACCCGCGCCGTGATCCATGGCTTGCTGCGCTTCCCGGCAGAGATCGAGCGTCATACCGAAGCACTAGGCAGGCTCGCCCGGCTCGACCTGAAAATGGCCGAGACTGTCGAAACCTTGCTTGAGCTGTCGGAAACGCTTGATTCGCGCGCCGACATGGCCATATCAGGCGAACGTGGCCTTCCCGCCCCACCGGATCAAACTCGATACGCCTTCCTAAGAGAAGGCATAAACCCGGTAGATGCGTGCGAGGAACTGGCCGAAGCCGTTGCGTTGCTGGTCGAAAGGCCGGCCCTTATTGCTGCGCTTGAAGCAACAAGGGGCCGGTTTGCGGAGGATCCCGAAGAGGCCTTCACCGAACAAACCCGGTTGCGCGAACGGCTCGCCGCATTAGACGAACGCCTTAAGCACTTTGGGCGAAAGAAGGCCGCGATCGCGGCAGACACGGAAATTACTCGCGGGCTGGCTGACGAGCCGGTCTCCGACCTGGAAACGGACTGATACGGACCTATGGCGTCAAAGATTAAAGGCGGGGCAAGCAGCAAAGACGATGATGCGCCTCTGATCGACCTCAACGAAGCTTCGATCAAGAAACTCATCAGCAAGGCCCGCAAGCGCGGCTACGTCACCTATGACGAGCTGAACGAGGCGCTTCCGTCGGGCGAGATGAGCCCCGACCAGATCGAAGACATCCAGACCGCGCTGAGCGAAATGGGCGTGCAGATCGTCGAGAGCGACGAGGATGCCGAGGCCGAAGGCGATTCCGACGGCGAATCCGAGGTCGATGAAGTCGAAAGCGACGATAGCGACGACGACGAGGATGAGGACGCCAAGAAGGACGTCCGCAAGACCGGCAGCGCCGCCGCCAAGAAAACCGCGACCGGCGACCGCACCGATGACCCGGTGCGCATGTACCTGCGCGAAATGGGCGCGGTCGAACTGCTCAGCCGCGAAGGCGAAATCGCCATCGCCAAGCGGATCGAAGCCGGGCGCGACATGATGATCATGGGCCTGTGCGAAAGCCCGATCACCTTCCACGCCATCATCCAGTGGTCCGAAGCGCTCAACAATGAAGAGATGCAGCTGCGCGAGATCCTCGATCTCGACGCCATGCTCTCGAAGGAGCCGCCGGCCGACAAGATGGAGGCCGACGAGGACGACGATGACGACGGCGAAATCTCGGAAGAGACCGCCGGCCCCACGATCCGCGACGACGATGAAGTCGAGGAAGAGGAAGACGAGAGCGACGAGGACGAAGACGGCGAGGAAGGTTCTTCGCGCCGCCGCGAGGAAGAGGACGAAGACGACAACACCATGTCGCTGGCGCAGATGGAAGCTGCGCTGAAGCCTGAAGCGCTGGAGCGCTTCGCGCGCATCACTTCGCTGTTCAAGACCTTCGAAAAGCTCCAGGCGGAACGCGTCGAAACGCTCGCTGCCGGGCAGGAATTCCCGAAGGCCAAGGAAAACAAGTACGAAAAGCTGCGCGAAGACCTCACCGCCGAGGTCGAAAGTGTGCAGTTCCACGCGACCAAGATCGAATTCCTGGTCGACAATCTCTATGCCTTCAACCGTCGCCTGACCGCGCTTGGCGGCCAGATGCTGCGCCTTGCCGAACGGCACAAGGTGAAGCGGATCGACTTCCTCAATGCCTATGTCGGCAATGAGCTGGACGACACCTGGCTCAACGAGAACGCCAGGAAGGACAAGAAGTGGGCCGCCTTCGCAGAGAAGGAAGGTGACGCGATCGAGCGTATCCGTGCGGAAATCGCCGACATCGCCAGCCAGACCGGCATGTCGCTCCCCGAGCTGCGCCGCATCGTCAACATGGTGCAGAAGGGCGAGCGTGAAGCGCGCATCGCCAAGAAGGAAATGGTCGAAGCGAACCTGCGCCTCGTGATTTCCATCGCCAAGAAATACACCAACCGCGGGCTGCAGTTCCTCGACCTGATCCAGGAAGGCAACATCGGCCTGATGAAGGCGGTCGACAAATTCGAATACCGCCGCGGCTACAAGTTCAGCACCTATGCCACATGGTGGATCAGGCAGGCGATCACCCGCTCGATCGCCGACCAGGCCCGCACCATCCGTATCCCGGTGCATATGATCGAAACGATCAACAAGCTGGTGCGCACCTCGCGCCAATTTCTACACGAGGAAGGCCGCGAGCCTACGCCCGAGGAAATGGCGCAGCGCCTTTCGATGCCGCTCGAAAAGGTGCGCAAGGTGATGAAGATCGCCAAGGAACCGATCAGCCTCGAAACGCCGATCGGCGACGAGGAAGATTCGCACCTGGGCGATTTCATCGAGGACAAGAACGCCGTGATCCCGGTCGATGCCGCGATCCAGGCGAACCTCAAGGAAACCGTCACCCGCGTGCTCGCCTCGCTTACACCGCGTGAGGAACGCGTGCTGCGCATGCGCTTCGGCATCGGCATGAACACCGATCACACGCTTGAGGAAGTGGGCCAGCAGTTCTCGGTTACGCGCGAACGTATCCGCCAGATCGAAGCCAAGGCGCTGCGCAAGCTCAAGCACCCGAGCCGCAGCCGCAAGATGCGCTCGTTCCTGGATCAGTAATTCTTGTCACTCTATTGGTGATTCCGGGAAAGGCTCGCTGGCAATCGGCGGGCCCTTTCTCTATGGGCCTTCCCATGCGCATCGCCATCGCCTCTGACCACGCCGCCATCGAACTCAAATCCGAGCTTGCCGAATGGCTGATGGAGCTCGGCCATGAGGTCGCCGACCTCGGGCCCTACTCGACCGACAGCGTCGATTATCCCGACTATGGCTACAAGCTGGCCGGGGTAGTTGCAGAGGGCACCGCGGAATACGGCATTGCGCTGTGCGGATCGGGCATCGGCATTTCGATCAGCGTAAACCGCCACCCGCACGTCCGCTGCGCGCTGGTTTCAGAGCCGCTTTCGGCCGCGCTCGCACGCGAACACAACAATGCCAATTGCATCGCGCTCGGCGCGCGGCTGGTCGGCATTGAAATGGCCAAGGCCTGTGTAGAGACATTCCTTGAGACCGAATTCGCCGGTGGCCGCCACCAGCGCCGCGTCGACAAGCTTTCGAACCCGCCCTCCGACACCGATACGATAGAGCCTCTCCAATGAGCACAGCGCCTTCAGCCAATACCGATATCATGCACCACTTCTGGCATGACACGCTTGCCCAGGCCGACCCGCAAGTGGCCGCGGCAATCGCGAATGAACTCAAGCGCCAGCAGAACAAGATCGAGTTGATCGCGAGCGAGAACATCGCCTCCACCGCGGTGCTCGAAGCGACCGGTAGCGTCTTCACCAACAAATATGCCGAGGGATACCCTGGCAAGCGCTATTACGGCGGCTGCGACTATGCTGATGTGGTCGAAACGCTGGCGATCGAACGCGCGAAGCAGCTGTTCGGCTGCGAATTTGCCAATGTGCAGCCCAACAGCGGCTCGCAGATGAACCAGGCCGTGTTCCTTGCACTGCTCAATCCCGGCGACACCTTCATGGGGCTCGACCTCAATTCGGGTGGGCACCTGACTCATGGCTCGCCGGTCAACATGAGCGGCAAGTGGTTCAATCCTGTCGCCTATGGCGTGCGCAAGGATGACGAGCGGATCGACATGGACGACGTCATGGCGATCGCGAAGGAGCACAAGCCCAAGCTCATCATCGCCGGCGGCACCGCCTATTCGCGCTTGTGGGACTGGGAAGGCTTCCGCAAGGTAGCGGACGAAGTCGGCGCATACCTGATGGTCGACATGAGCCATATCTCGGGTCTGGTCGCAGGCGGCGCGCACCCCTCGCCCTTCCCGCATGCCCATGTCGTCACCACCACCACGCACAAGAGCCTGCGTGGCCCGCGCTCAGGCGTCATCCTGTGGAATGACGAGGCGTTGACCAAGCCGTTCAACATGGCGGTGTTCCCCGGCCTGCAGGGCGGACCGCTGATGCATGTCGTGGCGGCCAAGGCAGTCGCTTTCCTCGAGGCGCTGCGCCCCGAGTTCAAGGCCTATGCACATGCTGTGGTCGAGAATGCACGCGCGCTCGCAGCCAGCCTTGAAGAGAACGGCCTGCGCATCGTGTCGGGCGGGACCGACAATCATTCCATGCTGGTTGACCTCACTGCAAAGGATGTGACCGGCAAGGACGCCGAGAAGGGCCTCGATCGCGCCTGGCTCACCTGCAACAAGAACGGCATTCCCTATGACACGCGCAGCCCGTTCGTTACGAGCGGTATCCGCCTCGGAACTCCGGCGGGAACGACGCGCGGCTTCGGCCCCACCGAATTCCGCAAGGTCGGCAAGCTGATCGCTGAAGTGGTAGACGGGCTTGCCAAGAACGGCCCGGAAGGCGATGCTCAGGTAGAGGAAAGAGTGCGCGGCCGGGTGGCCGAACTGTGCGAGGCCTTTCCTGTCTATCCCGGGAGATAAACCATGAGCGATAATGCACCCGAAGGCCGCGATTGGGTCAATGACACCAAGGAAGAAATCGTGGGCATGGCCAAGCAGGGAGTCAAGCACCCCTCGACCAAGCCGGTGTTGACCGGGGCCGCGATCGGAGCGGTGGCGGGCGCAATCCTGCCCGTGATCAGCTGGCCGCTTGGCCTTGCGGCTGGCGCCGGCATCGCACTCTATAGCAGGTTGAAGAAGTAAGAGACTGAATGCGCTGCCCTTTTTGCGCCCATGACGATAGCCAGGTAAAGGACAGCCGCCCGACCGAGGACAACACCTCGATCCGGAGAAGGCGCCAATGCTCTAGCTGCGGCGCCCGCTTCACCACATTCGAACGCGTGCAATTGCGCGAAGTCACCGTCGTGAAAAGCGGCGACCGGCGCGAGGCGTTCGACCGCGGCAAGCTCGAGCAATCGGTCTCGCTGGCATGCCGCAAGCGCGGGGTTGACCAGGAACGGATCGACCAGCTCGTCTCCGGCATCCAGCGCCAGGTCGAAACCGCAGGCGATGCCGAAGTGCCCTCATCGCGGATCGGCGAGATGGTGATGAACGGCCTGCGCCAGATCGACAGCGTGGCCTATATCCGCTTCGCTTCGGTCTATCGCGATTTCAGCGAAGCCAAGGACTTCGAGGAATTCGCCAGCACCGTGCAGGAAGCGGCGCAAGATGGGGCAAGCTGAACAACCGGCGATCGTGCTGGTGCGGCCGCAACTGGGCGAAAACATCGGCAAGGCTGCACGCGCGATGCTCAATTTCGGGCTCACCGAAATGCGGCTGGTCGCACCTCGAGACGGCTGGCCCAATCCATCGGCAGGTCCGGCGGCGGCGGGCGCAGATGCCGTGCTTGAACAGGCCCGGGTTTTCGACACGGTCGCAGAGGCTGTGGCGGATTGCGCGCATGTCTATGCCACCACCGTCCGCAAACGCGGCGTGACAAAGCCCGTGGTCGGGCCCGATGAGGCCGGGCGCGAAATCCATGCGGCGGCCGGCAAGAGCGCGATCCTGTTCGGGCCCGAGCGTTCCGGCCTCGAAACCGAGGACGTCGCGCTCGCCCGCACGATCCTGACCGTTCCGATCAACCCCGAATTCGGCTCGCTCAACCTCGCGCAGGCAGTGATCCTGTGCGCCTATGAGTGGTCGAAGCAGGCGCCGGTCGTCCAACCGACGCAGGAAGAGCTCCTGCCCCCTGCACCGCAGGAGGAGTTGGAAGGCCTGATCGCCCACCTAGAGAGCATGCTTGAGCCCAAGGGCTATTTCTTCCCCGAAGCCCGGGCCGAAGCGAC
Organism: Altererythrobacter litoralis; assembly: GCF_036324225.1. Taxonomy (NCBI): domain Bacteria; kingdom Pseudomonadati; phylum Pseudomonadota; class Alphaproteobacteria; order Sphingomonadales; family Erythrobacteraceae; genus Altererythrobacter; species Altererythrobacter litoralis. The sequence goes on along the minus strand of NZ_JAZDQV010000008.1, from coordinate 103,690 downwards.
CCGCAAGACGCTGCGTGGCGTGCTGACCAAGCCGGGCTGGAACCATCTCGAAGTCCGCACGCTGCGCGGCGTCCTCTCGTCGCTCGAACGTCCGCCACGCAAGGGCTGAGCCTGGCCGGACCTGCTGGCGTGCAATCGCCTTCCGGTCACCAGAACTATCTGCAGATGCACTAGAATATCTTTGAATACGACTTTCGACCTTCATCGCATTATGCAGCCTGCGTGTGCGGTGCATTTTGCATTCCGTAGCTGTTTTCCATGAAATCCCCCGTTCTTCTCGCCGCCCTTTGCCCGGTTGCGTTCGCGCTGGCCCTTCCCGTCCATGCTGCGGGCACGCCCGAGACCGAAACTGCTGAACAGTCCGCATCGCCACAGGCCAAAGAGGAAAAGAAGATCTGCAAGCGCGAAGAGGGCCGAACCGGCTCGCGGCTCGGCAGCAAGAAAATCTGCAAGACAAAGGCAGAATGGGAGCAAAGCGCGCGCGAAGCGCGAGATAGCGACCGCTTCGCATCCTGAACGCCGGCGACAAGCCGGTCTTGGTCGAGGAATCGGCTACGCCCGATCGCGTAGCCGGTCCCACTCCTCGAATTCGTAAGCGATCGAGGTTTCGACCAGCAGGTCCCACATCTCAGCGAGCCTGCCTGCGGGAAGGCCGCGCGCCTCCGCGTCCGCACGGGCGTTGGCGATGACAGCCGCCTTGCGCGCTTCGTCGCGCACGCTGTCCCGGTCCTGCTTGATCCGCGCAGCCGCGCGCATATAGCCAAAGCGCCGGTCGAGCAGCTCCATCAGTTCCCTGTCGGTGGCATCGACACCCGCGCGCACATCCAGCATGGTTGTGCAATCTTCGGGCAAAGTCATGGTCTTGGTCATGCCGCGCCCTGTGGCGGCTTGCCGGGCGTTTGTCGAGAGGGGGTGTGAATGCTTGACGCACCATACAATCCTGCTATGCGCGCGCCTTCGCGAATTGGCCCCGTATCCCGGTGAAGCGGTGGCCGCGTCGGACAACAGGTCCGGCGGTGCGATGCCGGGTTGAACGGTCACCATTGGGGTGATCCAGCAAATTGAAGGATACGACTTATGTCGAAGCGCAAGAGCGCCAAGTACAAACTCGACCGCCGGATGGGCGAAAACATCTGGGGTCGTCCGAATTCGCCGGTCAACAAGCGTTCCTACGGCCCGGGCCAGCACGGCCAGCGCCGCAAGGGCAAGATGAGCGACTTCGGCCTGCAGCTGCGCGCGAAGCAGAAGCTCAAGGGCTATTACGGCGACGTGACCGAAAAGCAGTTCAAGCGCACCTACCAGGAAGCGGCGCGCATGAAGGGCGACACCGGCCAGAACCTGATCGGCCTGCTCGAACAGCGCCTCGACATGGTTGTCTATCGCGCCAAGTTCGCACCGACCATTTTCGCAGCCCGCCAGATCGTGAGCCACGGCCACGTCTATGTGAACGGCGTGAAGTGCAACATCGCCAGCCGTCGCGTCGTCGTTGGCGACGTGATCACCTTGGGCAAGAAGGCGCAGGAAATGGCGCTGGTGATCGAAGCGCAGGGCCTGCCCGAGCGCGACATTCCCGACTACGTTTCGGCTGACGGCAATGCGAAGGTGACCTTCACCCGCGTGCCGAAGCTCGACGAAGTGCCCTACCCGGTCACCATGGAACCGAACCTGGTTGTTGAGTTCTACTCGCGCTAAGTCCTGACAATATCGTCACGCAAAAGGGCGGTCCGAAAGGGCCGCCCTTTTTGTTTGGCACCGGTTGTTTGGGGCTGTGTCCGATTATGGGTGGTTTGCGGACTTGCCCGTCCCGACAGGGTTCAATCGAGAATAACGCGATTGAAGAATGCTTCGTGGTTTTGGACTAGACGTGCATTCACGGTCCGTTTGCCGCCGCTTTTCAGGTGGAGCAAAGCATCCTTAGAACGGACCTCGATGCGCTCGACATCTGAGATTGGTATGCGCCTAAGTGGAACGACATACTCTTTCAAAACCTTGCCATTGTAGCTGATAGCAGGCCAACCAAGGCAAGCGCGAATGGCTGAGAACAATGCGATTAGGCTGAACACACAAAAGATCGAGAAGACCACCCCGCCAATGATCGTGAACCCTTCGTCAGTCCGGAGGACTTTGCTCATTCGTCCGTGGGGGGATGCCGGTAGAAAATAGAAGCCCACTGTTGCTGCAACCCAAAAGAACGCAAAAGCGGATACTATCCCAGTCCGAAACTTCGCTTCTCGTTTGTCCATAAGATTTATGTGGCAGGGAGACCAAATGTCCGCAATTGGGTCGTTAGTGGACATTCCCGATTTTCCTACATGGTCGCGATCTGGCAAAAGCGCGCTCCGCTCTTTGCGATCGTCGTATCATCCCAACGCTCCATCCCTCGTGTCGTCATTGCGAGGGGGCGCAGCCGACGTGGCAATCCACCTTGGCCCGCGTTTGCATGGATTGCTTCGGCACGCTCACAATGACGAGCCGGGAGTTTTCTTCTTAGACAGTGTCGCATGTGTCGCATCGGTGAGAAAAGCCGTGCGCGGGAATGACGAGTCTTGAATTGCTAGCCGGGATTCTCCGCTAGCTTGGCGCAGAAAGATAATCCCGCCGGAAGTCACTCGCGAATGCCGCGAAACGCCCTTCCCCGATCGCATCGCGCATTGCCGCCATCAACTGCTGATAGAAGCCGAGATTGTGCTCGGTCACCAGCATGGCGCCCAATATCTCGCCCGACTTGTGCAAGTGATGGAGATAGGCGCGCGAATAGCTGCCGCAGGTGGCGCAGGTGCAGCGCTCATCCAGCGGGCCGCTATCCTCGGCATGGCGCGCATTGCGCAAATTGAGCGGTCCGTTCCAGGTGAAGGCCTGCCCGTTCCGGCCCGAGCGTGTCGGCAGCACGCAATCGAACATGTCGATCCCGCGCTCGACCGCGCCGACGAGATCGTCGGGCTTGCCCACGCCCATCAGATAGCGCGGCTTGCCCTGCGGCAATTGGCCGGGCGCGAAATCGAGCGTGGCGAACATCGCCTCCTGCCCCTCGCCCACCGCCAGCCCGCCCACGGCATAGCCATCGAAACCGATCTCGATCAGCTTCTCGGCGCTGACCTTGCGAAGATCCTCATCGAGCGCGCCCTGCTGGATGCCGAACAGCGCCGCTCGCCCCGCATGTTCGCCGCCGCTGTCGAAACCGTCGCGGCTGCGCTTTGCCCAGCGCATCGACATCTCCATCGAACGGGCAATCACATCGCGCGGCTGGTCTGCCCGCGGGCATTCGTCGAATGCCATGACGATGTCGCTGCCGAGCAGGCGCTGGATTTCCATCGAGCGTTCGGGCGTCAGCATATGCTTCGAGCCGTCGAGGTGGCTGCGGAATTCGACGCCCTCCTCGGTGAGCTTGCGCAGTTCGGAAAGGCTCATCACCTGGTAGCCGCCGCTGTCCGTCAGGATCGGGCGCGGCCAGTTCATGAACTGGTGCAGGCCGCCCAAGCGGGCGACCCGTTCCGCCCCGGGCCGGAGCATCAAATGATAGGTGTTGCCCAGGATGATGTCCGCGCCGGTCGCGCGCACGCTTTCGGGCTTCATCGCCTTCACCGTGGCGGCGGTGCCGACGGGCATGAAGGCGGGCGTGCGGATTTCCCCGCGCAACATGCGGATCGCGCCGGTGCGGGCCTTGCCGTCGGTGGCGTGGATCGAGAAGGAAAAGCGGTCTGCCATAGCGCCCGCGCGCCTAGCCGTTCAGGCTCTCAGGCGCCAGCCCGTCTTGAAGATGAAGGCGATGATTGCCACGCATACCGCCAGGAAGCCGAGCGTGATGCCGAGCGAAAGCCCGAAATTGACATCGGCACTGCCATAGAAGGTCCAACGCAGCCCGCTGACGAGATAGACGATCGGGTTGAACAGCGCGATCTTGTCCCACGGCTCGGGCAGCATGTCGATCGAGTAGAATGTGCCGCCAAGGAAGGTCAGCGGCGTAAGGAACAGCATCGGGATGATGCCCAGTTTCTCGAAATTGTCGGCCCATATGCCAAGGATGAAGCCGAACAGGCTGAAGGCGGCAGCAACCAGCATGATATAGACCACCGCCAGCAGAGGATGCGCGATCGAGTAGTCGACGAACAGCCGCGCGGTGACGAGGATGATCGCGGCAAGGATCAGGCTCTTGGTGGCCGCTGCCCCGACGAAGCCGATCAGCGTTTCCGCCACCCCCACCGGCGCGCTGAGAAGCTCGTAGATCGTCCCCGTGAAGCGCGGCATGTAGATGCCGAAGCTCGAATTGCTGGTCGTCTCACCCAGCAGCGTAAGCATCAGCAGGCCGGGAATGATGAAGGCGCCATAGCCGACCCCGCCAAGGTCAGGCATGCGCCCGCCGATCGCCGCGCCGAACACGATGAAATAGAGCGAGGTCGTGAGCACAGGCGCCAGCACCGACTGAAACGCGGTGCGCAGGAAGCGGACCAGTTCGCGCTTGTAGATCGACCAGGTGGAACGCCACGCAATCATGCTGCGGCCTCCTCGTGATCGAGCAGCGAGACGAAGATCTCCTCAAGGCTGCTCTCCCGCGTGTCGATCCCGGTATAGTCGATCCCGGCGCGGGTCAGCGCCTTGGTCAACTCGGCGACTTCGGCCTTGCCCTTGCCGGTGCCATCGCCCCCGCGATAGCGCAGCGACGTACCGCCGTTCTCCAGTTCGACCGGGAAACCGGCGATGGCGGGCGGTATCTCGCTCATCGGCGCAGCCAGCGCGATATGCGCTTCGGTTCGGCCGAGCTTGGCCATCATGGCCGCCTTGTCGTCAACGGTGATGATCCGCCCCTTGTTGATGATGCCCACCCGGTCGGCCATCTCCTCGGCCTCTTCGATATAGTGGGTGGTGAGGATGATGGTGACGCCGCGCGCGCGCATCTGGTCGATGATCGCCCACATGCCCTTGCGGAGCTCGACATCGACCCCGGCTGTGGGTTCGTCGAGGAACAGCAGGTCAGGCTCGTGTGCCAGCGCTTTGGCGATCAGCACGCGGCGCTTCATCCCGCCCGACAGCGTCATGATGCGATCGTTGCGCTTCTCCCACAAGCTGAGCGAACGGAGGATTTCCTCGATCCGCCCCTTGTCGGGCGCAAGGCCAAACAACCCCCGCGAATAGCTTACCGCGCGGATCACCGGCTCGAACATGTCAGTGCTGAGTTCCTGGGGCACCAGGCCGATCCGGCGACGCGCATCGCGCCAATGCGATGTTATGTCCTGCCCGAACGCATGGATCGTGCCGCTGGTGGGTCGCACCAGCCCGCACACAGCGCCGATCAGCGTGGTCTTGCCCGCACCATTGGGGCCAAGCAGCGCGAAGATTTCGCCTTTGCGGATCTGAATATCGACGTGATCGAGTGCTTTCAGGCCACCGGGATAAATCTTGGACAGGCCGCGCAACTCAAGAATGGGTTCGCTCATTGCAACTGATTAGGGCAAGAGCAATGAGGAGTCACCATAGGAATAGAAGCGGTATTCCGCCTCGATTGCATGGTAATAGGCCGCCATCATGCGCTCCCTTCCCATCAGTGCGCTGACCAGCATCATCAAGGTCGATTTGGGCAGGTGGAAATTGGTCATCAGCCCATCGACCGCCTTGAAGCGATAGCCGGGCGTGATGAAGATCGCGGTGTCGCCTTCGAACGGCGCAATCGTACCGTCTTCGCGCGCGGCGCTCTCAAGCAGGCGCAGCGAAGTCGTGCCGACCGCGATGATCCGTCCGCCCGCGGCGCGTGCCGCGTTAAGCCGCGCAGCCGTCTGCGGTTCGATCCGGCCCCATTCGGCATGCATCTGGTGATCTTCGGTGTCTTCGGCCTTCACCGGCAGGAATGTGCCTGCGCCTACATGCAGCGTCAGCATTTCACTCAGGATGCCGTGCTCGGCGAGGTCCCGCATCAGGCGATCGGTAAAATGGAGCGCCGCTGTCGGTGCGGCAACGGCACCGTCCTTCGCCGCGAACATCGTCTGATAGTCCTCACGGTCACGTTCGTCAGTTGCGCGCTTGCCCGCGATATAGGGAGGCAAAGGCATGGTACCGGCACGGTCGAGCAGCACCTCGACCGGCTCCTCGCCTTCGAAGAACAGCGTGAAGCTGCCGTCCGCGTGCCGCGCTTCTGCAATGGCGGTAACTCCGCCGCCGAAGACGATCTGGTCGCCTTCCTTCACGCGCTTGGCATTGCGGATAAAGGCGATCCATCGGCGCAGGTCTTCCCGCTTGTGCAGCGTTGCACCGATCTTCGCTTCGCCGCCAGCTTTGCGGCCTTCGAGCTGGGCGGGAATTACGCGGGTATCGTTGAAGACCAGCACGTCGCCCGGCTCGAGCAAATCGGGCAAGTCGCGCACATGGCGGTCAATGAACTCGCCTTCACCGTGCACCACCAGCATGCGCGCGGAATCGCGCGGACGCACCGGGCGCAGCGCTATCCGTTCTGGCGGAAGCTCGAAACCGAACAGGTCTACACGCATGGCCTGCGCCCCTAGAGGCGGTATGCGGCGATGGGAAGGCTAATTGCCGATCGGCGCGCTCAGCATGTCGGCAGTGATGTCCTGCGACGCTTCAGATTCGGGTATCGCCGGGCGCGGCTTGTTGTCCGCGGCGATCGATGCCTGCAAGATACGCGTGGGATTGGCGGGCGGTTCGCCGCGAGTGATCGCATCGACACCGGCCATGTTGCTGATTACGCGCCCGAAATTGGTGTAGCGCTTGTCGAGGCTGAAGCGCGGGTAAAACACGATGAAGAACTGGCTGTTGGCGCTGTCTTCATCGTTGGCTCGCGCCATCGAGACCGTGCCGCGAATGTGCGGGATCGGGCTGAACTCCGCCTTGAGGTCAGGCAGTTCCGAACCGCCCTGCCCCGTGCCGGTAGGGTCACCGCCCTGCGCCATGAAGCCTTCAATCACGCGGTGGAAGATCACCCCGTCGTAGAACCCCTGGCGGGTCAGCGTCTTGATCCGCTCGACATGGTTGGGCGCCCAATTAGGCATCAGGCGGATCGCCACACGTTCGCCATTGGAGAGGTCGAGCAGCCAGATATTCTCCGGATCTGCGGTCAGGTCGTAATTGACTGACTCGTAGATACGCGGGCCAGCAGGCGCCTCTTCCTGGGCGATGGCCGGAAGCGGGGCGGACAGCAGGCCGAGCAAAGCGGCGATTGCGAAAACGTTCTTCAGCATGTTTGACGTCACGAAGGTTTGAATTCCCGATGAGTTGGCGCGCGGTCTAGCCGCACATCTCTGTCGCCGCAATGAATGATCACCTGTGGCTGCACAGCTTAGTGAGACAGTCTCTAGCTACCAAGCCGCCCGTTGTGCTCGACCCTTGCCATGACGTCGTCGCGCACGCTCTGCGTCACGAACTTGGAGATGTCGCCTCCGTAGAGAGCGATTTCCTTGACCAACCGGCTGGCGATCGGTTGCAGCGCCACATCGGCCATCAGGAACACGGTTTCGATCTCGTGGTTGAGTTGGCGGTTCATGCCCGTGAGCTGGTATTCATATTCGAAGTCGGTCACTCCGCGAATGCCGCGGATCACGACCGAAGCGCCCATCCGGTCGGCAAAATCCATCAATAGCGAATTGAACCCAACCACGCGGATCTTGCCGTCTGCGATCGAAGCCACCTCGCGCTCGACCATGGCTAAGCGTTCGTCATCCGAGAACATTGGCGATTTCGCGGCATTGGTGGTGACGCCAATTATCAGCTCGTCGACGAGCTTCGCACCGCGCTCGATAATGTCCATGTGGCCCAACGTGATCGGGTCAAAGGTTCCCGGATAAATACCGATGCGTCGTGTCACCTGTCCCTCTCCACAATATACCGCGCGACTGCCGCGAGCATCCGTGCATCCTCACCATGCGCGGCAAGATGCCCTACCGCTTGCTCTACCAGAGCCTTGGCCTGTTCGCGCGCCTTTTCAGCTCCCATCAGCGTGACGAAGGTTTGCTTGCCCTGCCCATCGTCTTTTCGCAGCGCCTTGCCTGCCTTGGTTTCATCTCCTTCGTGGTCGAGCAAGTCGTCCGCGATCTGGAAGGCAAGCCCGATGTCGCGGGAATAGGCGCGCAAATGTGCACGCCCCTCCGGCGGGACATGGCCCATGATCGCACCCATCTCCACTGACGCAGCCAGCAAGGCCCCGGTCTTTAACTGCTGCAACCGCGTGATTGTGTGGAGGTCGTAATCCTGCTCCTCGGCCATCATATCCATCATCTGGCCGCCTGCCATGCCGTCCTTCCCGCTCGCGCGGCCGAGAGTGGAAATCAGCTCAACCCGGATGAACGGATCTGCGCTGGTTTCCGGGTCTGCAAGTATCTCGAAGGCGAGCGCATGCAGCGAATCTCCGGCCAGCACGGCTGTCGCATCATCGAACGCCTTGTGCAGCGTGGGCTTGCCGTGGCGCAGGTCGTCATTATCCATGCAAGGCAAATCGTCATGGATCAGAGAGTAGACGTGGATCGCCTCAACCGCGCAGGCCGCGCGCAATGCCCGGTCGCGATCCACACCGAACAATTCGGCCGTGCTCACCAGCAGCAGGGGACGCACGCGTTTGCCGCCACCGATTGCGGCATATCGCATCGCTTCGACGAGCCTCGCACGGCTGTCTTGCGGCACCGGCAGCATGGCGTCGAACACGCTGTCGACCTCGCGCTGAACGCGTGCAAGCCCATCCTTCAGGAGGCTTTGTCCGATACCCCCGCCCATTGATTTACCCGTCGGAATCGAACGGCGCTGTGCCCGCAGCCGCGCCTGCACCGTCACTCACAATGCGCTCGATCCGAGCCTGCGCATCGTCGAGGCGCTTCTGGCAATGCTTGCGCAGCGCTTCTCCGCGTTCATACAGCGCAATAGATTGATCGAGCGGAACATTCCCGCTCTCCAACTGCTGCACGATTTCTTCCAGCGCGCCCAGCGCCTGCTCGAAGGTCAGCTGCGATATCTCGGTCGTGTCGGAAATGGCCATGGCCCCTTTCTCTTGCACAGCGAGCATTGACCGCCACGACGCAGACGGTCAAGCTGTCAGTCGACAACGGGAGACGTCGATGAAGTGGATAATCGCCTATGTAGTGGCTGCGGTCGCCTTCGGTATCCTCGACTCAATCTGGCTGCGGTGGGCAGGACCAAACCTCTACCGCCCGGTTATCGGCGAAATCATGGCAGATGATTTCCGGCTGGCGCCCGCAGCAGTTTTCTATGTCGCCTACCTCGCCGGAATGGTCTGGTTCGCGATTCGACCAGCGCTTGAAAGCGGCCAAGTGACTACCGCAATCCTCAACGGCGCGCTGCTCGGCGCGCTATGCTATGCCACTTTCGACCTCACCAGCCAGGCAGTATTCAAGGTCTGGGCGACCCATGTGAGCGTAGCCGATATCATTTGGGGCACCTTTGCCACCGCCACCGCCAGCGCGATCGCGACCTGGGCCACCCTCAAGTTCGCCAGCTGAGACCGGCATGTTCATCGGACACTTTGCCCCAGCCTTTGCCGCCGCCGCGGTCAGCCGCCGGGCACCCGGCCTTGGCACGCTCTTCGTCGCTGCGCAGTTGGTCGACTGGGCCTTCTTCGCTTTCGCAGCAGTCGGAATAGAGCACATGCGGATCGATCCGCATGCAACGGTGATGGTGCCTTTCGACCTCTACGACATGCCTTACACCCACAGCCTGCTGGGCAGCGGCGTGTGGGCGGTGATCTTCGGTCTCTTGGTTTTCGCGATCTTGAGAGAAAAAATTGCAGGCATACTGGCCGGACTGGTGGTGCTTTCTCATTGGGTGCTCGACTGGCTGGTACACCGGCCCGACCTGACACTGGCGGGCGGCAACACGGCTTACGGCCTTGGCCTATGGAACTATCCCGCGATCGAAATGCCACTGGAAATTGGCATCACCCTGGCGGCATTCTATTGGTATATCAGGAGCACTCGCGGGCCGATTGGCCAACCGCTGGTGCTGATGGCGCTGCTGCTGGTGTTCCAGGCGATCAACTGGTTCGGCCCGCATCCCACAGAAGCCGGGCTTGGCCTTTATCTCCAGGCGCTGGCCGCCTTTGCCGTAGCCACATTCTTTGCGCGGTGGGTGGGGGACAATCGGCGGCACAAACGCGCTCGGGACTGGCGATAGAGGCACGCGGGCGCTAAGGGCGCTCTCCATGTCTCAGATCACGCCCGAAATCGTCGAATCGCACGGCCTTTCGCCGGAGGAATATGACCGCGTGCTGCATGCGCTCGGTCGTGAACCCAATCTGGTCGAGCTTGGCATCTTCTCCGTGATGTGGAGCGAGCATTGTTCCTACAAGAGCTCGCGCCTGCACCTCAAGAAGCTGCCGACCAAGGCACCATGGGTGATCCAAGGCCCGGGCGAAAATGCAGGTGTGATCGATATCGGTGATGCGCAGGCGGCCATCTTCAAGATGGAGAGCCATAACCACCCGAGCTACATCGAACCTTACCAGGGCGCTGCTACGGGCGTGGGCGGCATCCTGCGCGACGTCTTCACCATGGGTGCCCGGCCGATCGCCAATGCCAATGCCCTGCGCTTCGGGCGGCCCGAGCACCCAAAGATGCAGCATCTCGTAAAAGGCGTGGTCGCCGGCATCGGTGGTTATGGCAATTGCGTGGGCGTGCCGACGGTCTGCGGCGAAACCAATTTCGACCCCGACTATGACGGCAACATCCTCGTCAACGCGATGACGGTCGGCCTCGCCGATGCAGACAAGATCTTCTATTCCGCCGCGACCGGCGTCGGGAATCCGATAGTCTATGTCGGTTCGAAGACCGGGCGTGACGGCATCCACGGCGCGACCATGGCCAGCGCCGATTTCGGCGAAGACGCCGAGGCGAAGCGCCCGACCGTGCAGGTGGGCGATCCCTTCACTGAAAAGCTGCTGATCGAGGCCTGCCTCGAACTGATGGCGACCGACGCCATCGTCGCTATCCAGGACATGGGCGCCGCCGGCCTGACTTCGTCGAGCGTCGAAATGGCGACCAATGGCAAGGCCGGCATCCGGCTCGACATGAACAAGGTGCCGTGCCGCGAAGAGGGCATGACGCCTTACGAAATGATGCTTTCGGAGAGCCAGGAGCGCATGCTCATGGTGCTCAAGCCAGGCAAGGAAGCCATGGCCGAAGCGATCTTCCGCAAGTGGGAACTCGATTTCGCAGTTATCGGCGAAGTCACCGACACGCAGCACATGGTGCTCGAATGGAACGGCGAAGTCGTGTGCGACATCCCGCTGGGGCCGCTCGCCGCCGACGCGCCCGAATACGACCGGCCCTATCTCTCGAAGGAGGAATACAGGGCCTGGGCGCAGGTGAAGCCGCTGGCTGACGTGCCCGCAAGCGCTGACGTGGGCGCCGATCTGCTCAAGCTGATGGCCAGCCCCAACCTCGCTTCAAAGCGCTGGATCTACGAACAGTATGACAGCCAGGTGATGGGCGACACACTCCAGACCGGCGGCGACGCAGGCGTTGTGCGCGTGCATGGCACGAAGAAGGCGATCGCGATCTCGACCGATTGCACCCCGCGCTATGTTTTCGCCGACCCCTACGAGGGCGGGAAGCAGGCGATTGCCGAGGCATATCGCAACCTTTGCGCGGTCGGCGCGAAGCCGCTGGCGGTGACCAATTGCCTCAATTTCGCCAATCCGCAGCGCCCAGAAATCATGGCGCAACTGGTGCATGCACTCGAGGGCATGGGCGATGCCTGCCGCGCGCTCGATTTCCCGATCGTGAGCGGCAACGTCAGCCTGTACAACGAAAGCAAGGCAACCGGCGGCGGCTCGGCCATTCTCCCCACCCCCGCAATTGGCGGCGTGGGCATCATCGAAGACTATTCGAAGATGATGACGATGGGCTTCAAGAACGCGGGCGACACGCTGTATCTCGTCGGCCCCGAATTCTGGGCAAAGCCGGACCCGACGCGGTCGCATCTCGGTAAGTCGCTGTGGCTACGCGTTATTCACGGCCGCGACGAAGGACGCACTCCTCCGACCGATCTCGTGATCGAACGCAATGCGGGCAAGATCATCCACCAATTGATTGACGAAGGGCTGGTCAACGCGGTTCACGACCTGTCCGACGGCGGCCTAGCCGTCGCTCTCGCCGAGATGGCTCTGGCCAGCGGGCTTGGCGCAGAGGTCGAAGCCAATTCCGACTATACCGCCGCGCAATGGTGGTTTGGTGAGGACCAGGGCCGCTATGTGATCAGCGTCCCGGATACCGAAGCGCTTAACGCCGCGCTCGCCAAGGGCACCGAGAATGCAGAAACCGCGCAGATCGGTTTCCGCCGGATCGGGACCGTGGGCGGAGATAGGCTGCTCGGTGTGTCGCTGGCAGACCTGCGCAACGCGCACCAGAGCTTCTTCCGCGACTGGATGGAGGGCTGAGGCCAAGAGCAGGTGCAACTGCTCCAGCCCCTGATCCACTACGGCGGGCATCTTGCCGCGCCGTTTCTGATCGCCTGGCTATTGTGGCGCGAGCGCTGGAAACAGGCAGGTCTCGTCATTCTTGCAGCGAACCTGATCGACCTTGATCATTTGCTGGCCGATCCGATCTTTGACCCCAATCGTTGCAGCATCGGCTTCCACCCGCTGCATGGCGGGGAGGCCGCGATCGCCTATGTCCTCATGCTCGGCGTGCCCAAATGGTGGGTGCGCGCACTGGGATTAGGCGCATTGTGGCACCTTGCTGTAGACTGGAGCGACTGCGGGATGCAGGGTCTGGGGCAAGCGATCGGAGGCTAACTATCATGGCGGGTTACTCAGGCACGCCACTGGCAAAGAAGCTCTCGCTGAAGCGCGGCCTGACAGCCTGGTTCCACGAAATGCCGGAGCCGATCCATGTCGAGCTAGCGGAAGCGGATGTTCAGGAACAACCCGGCCCTATCAAAGACCTCGACGTTGCGCATATTTTCGTAACCAGGCGCACCGAGCTCGAACACCTGCTCACCGAATTGCGCCACACAATTGCGCTCAATGGCTTCGTTTGGGTGAGCTGGCCGAAGAAAGCCTCGAAGGTCGCAACCGACATCACGGAAGACACGATTCGCGAGATCGGCTTGCCGCTCGGCTTCGTCGATGTGAAAGTATGCGCAGTTGACCAGACTTGGTCTGGTCTCAAGCTGATGATCCGCAAGGAGCTCCGCTAAGGAGCTCAGGCAGCGAGCGGCTCGGGCAAGCGCATGTCGCTGTCCGCCAGCCCTTCCTCGATCAGTTGCGCGATGCAGCGACGATAGATCACCGGCTCGCCGATGTTCAGCCGCTTGCGCGCCGCATCGATATCCTCGCGCATTAACGCTTCGACATCCTCATGCGCGATCTTTGCTGCCGCGCGGCCAAGCGCCCTGCCTTCGCGGATGGCGTCAAAAAGCGGCGCGTTCGTCTTGCTTTCCTTCAGCCGCTGGCGCGTGCCGGCATAGGCGATGAAGAGAATGCCGAGATTGTGGTTCTGCTCATAGCTGAAGCCCAGCAGGCAGGCTTCCCCTAAGCCGTCGCGTCCATAGCTGGTCAGCACATGGAACAGGTCATGCGTGTCGCGAAGGCGTTCGAAATACCATTCTGTCTGGTCCTGGTGGCGGTTTTCGGGCGGCGACCACTTGTGGCTTTCCGCCACAAGTCCGGCAGCGCTGAGCCCTTCGCGCTTCATGAAACGGATATAGTGCTGCGCCACGCTGTTCGGTCCGCAATCGGCCCAGCGTGCGTGGTCGTCGAGCATCTTCGGTATGTTGACCTCTTCGCGCATCATGCGCTTGCCCTCATCCGACTGGATGAAATTCCATGCCTGGCGATGCCCCTTGCGCCCCTTGAGCGCCTCGATGATGTGGAACACCTGTTCGGTGTCTTCCTTGTCGGCTACCAGCTTGCGGAAATGCTTCCACACCTTGAACGGGCGGAAACCGGAAGTTTTGCGGCCGGACGCAACGAGTGGACGATCAGTTAGGCTTGTCATGGCTTCCTCATTATCGCGACACTATTTACAGGATTGTAAATTGTCTGTCCACGGCTGCAACATGCTTACCGCTTTGCCTTTCCCTGGGAATGCGCGAGTAGTTCGCCCATGCAATCACACGAACAGATCCCCTATTCGCTGCCCAGCCTGCCAGAAGCGGAAAGCATCGCCCGCGCGCGCGCCATGCGCGACCGACTGAAGCAGCGGCGCAGCTGCCGCTATTTTTCCGCAGAGCCGGTGCCGCGCGAAGTCATCGAGGCCGCGATCGAGGCCGCTGGCAGCGCGCCCAACGGCGCGAACCACCAGCCGTGGCATTTCGCGGTGGTCTCTTCGCCCGAGAAGAAGCGCGCGATCCGCGAAGCCGCCGAGGAGGAAGAGAAGCGCTTCTACGCTGGGAAAGCGAGCGAGGAATGGCTTGATGCCCTTGGGCCGCTCGGGACCGATGCAGACAAACCCTTCCTCGAAACAGCACCATGGCTGATCGTGGTTTTCGCACAGCGCAAGGGCGGGATCGACGAGGACGGAGCGACTCAGAACTATTACGTCAATGAAAGCGTCGGCATCGCCTGCGGCATGTTGATCGCGACGCTCCATGAAGCCGGGTGCGCCACACTGACCCACACCCCTTCCCCCATGGGATTCCTGCGCGAAATTTGCGGGCGCCCCGAACACGAGAAGCCGCTGATGATCGTGGTGGTCGGCCATCCCGCAGAAGGGGCGACCGTTCCGGCCCATGCATTGAGGAAGAAGACGCTTAGCCAGATCGCCACTTGGCTATGATTAACCCGCAACCCATTCGCTTTGGGCAATGCCGAGCAGTTTGAGCACTGAAGTCAGGTCGCCGCGATCGATCCAGCCATTGGCGGCAAGTTTTGCGGCAGGCTTGGCGCGATAGGCCACGCCATAATCCGCCGCGAGCAGCATCGGAACGTCATTTGCCCCGTCACCTGTCGCAAGCGATACTGCGCCCTCACCCAATTCCGCCAGTTCTCCTTCAAGTGTGGCGCGCTTGACCGAGCTGTCGGTTACCGGACCCGCTAGCTGCCCTGTGAGTTTGCCGCCGTCGATGGCGAGCCTGTTTCCGACAACCCGCTCGAAACCGAGCTGTTCGGCTATCGGATCGGCAAATTGGTGAAAGCCGCCGGTGACCAAAACGGTGCGACATCCCCTGGATTTCAGCGTTTCGACCAGCATGCGCGCGCCCGGCATCGGCACGATGCGCGTCGAAAGGCATTTGAAAATTGCCTCTTCGGACAAATCGCGCAGCAACATCACCCGTTCGCGCAGCGCACTTTCGAAGTCGAGTTCCCCCTGCATGGCGCGTTCGGTTATCGCGGCAATATGGTGCTTGATCCCGGCGAAGTCGGCCAGCTCATCGATGCATTCCTGCTCGATCATGGTCGAATCCATGTCGGACACGAACAGTGCCGGCGTAACAATCGGCGCTTGCGACACCAGCACGTCAGCCGGGTCGAAATGTTTCGAGAGCAGCTTCTGCAGCGCCTCCGCTTCCCCATCGGGAACGAGCAGCTCAAGCACATCCTCGTTCGATTCCAGCATCATCGCCGATGCCAGCTCATAGCCATCAGCCTCGATTGCGCGCGTTGCAGCATCGAGGCGCGTTTCCAAGCTGGCCGGGTCTGCTATCAGCCGGGCGATGGGCACTTCGGATTCTCCTCGACAACAACCGGTCGCGCTCATCGCAGGGCCAACCGCCAGCGGCAAGAGCGATCTCGCGGTTCGGCTGGCATTGACGCTGGAAGAGCAAGGAAAGCGGGCGGTTGTAATCAATGCCGACAGCGCACAGGTCTATGCCGATCTGCGTGTGCTCAGTGCGCGGCCCGATGATGAAGAGATGCGCGGGATCGAGCACCGCCTGTTCGGCGCATGGGATGGAGCGCAGCCCTGCTCGGCGGCGGATTGGGCTGATGCGGCCAAATGCGAGATCGCAGCGCTGCATGCCGATGATGCCTTGCCCATTCTGGTCGGTGGGACCGGGCTGTACATGCGGACGCTGTTGGAAGGGATAGCCCCGATTCCGCCGATAGACCCGGCAATGCGGGACGCGGTGCGTGCGCTCCCGACTGGTGAGGCCTATGCGGCATTGCAGGTAGAGGATCCCCAACGCGCCGCCTTGCTCAACTCGGCCGACAGCCAGCGGATTGCACGCGCGCTGGAAGTAGTCCGCTCGACCGGCAAGTCGCTGGAGCATTGGCAGGCCGAGAAGGCGGGAGGGATCGGTGAAGAGATTACGCTTCACCCGCTGGTCCTGCTGCCCGATCGCGAATGGCTCTATGCCCGCTGCGACCTTCGCTTCGCACGCATGCTCGATATGGGCGCGATAGCGGAGGTCGAAGCCCTGCTTGCGCGCAAGCTCTCCGCGGAACTGCCTGTGATGCGCGCGATCGGTGTACAAGAGATTTCGGCCTACCTGCGCGGCGAGGTCTCTCGCGATGAAATGATAGCCAGCGGGCAGCAGGCAACGCGCAACTATGCCAAGCGGCAATATACGTGGTTTCGGCGCCAGCCGCCGAAAGATTGGCCAAGATGCGAGTCTCAAAATATCTCTATTGGAGATCATTTTGCATCATTATTACGTGGTTAACGGTTGACACGTTAGATTTGAACGCATAGCGGGTCATTCGCTGGCTCGGTGCGTGACCCTGCACCGGGCCGCGTTTTATTGTGAAGCGCGCGAAATGCGCATAAATGCGGGGGTCGCCCGCGCGGATGGAAGGAAGCGAACGTGTCACAGGAGCGCAGCGGCGCAGCAATCCTGGTCGAATGCCTGATCGAGCAGGGTGTCGAATTCGTATTCGGCTACCCCGGCGGCGCTGTGCTACCCATCTATGACGAGCTTTTCGGCGACGAGCGCATTCGCCACATTCTCGTCCGGCACGAGGCAGGCGCGGCGCATGCGGCTGAGGGCTATGCCCGCTCTACCGGCAAGCCCGGCGTTGTGCTCGTCACTTCCGGCCCCGGCGCGACCAATGCTGTTACCGGCATCGCGGACGCGTTTCTCGACTCGATTCCCATGGTGGTGATCACCGGTCAGGTTCCGACAGCATTGATCGGTACCGACGCATTCCAGGAAGCCGACACGGTCGGCATTACCCGCCACTGCACCAAGCACAATTACCTCGTGAAGGAACCGGCGGACCTGAAGCCGACGATCGAGGAAGCGTTCCGTATCGCCACCACCGGCAGGCCTGGTCCGGTGGTGATCGACATACCCAAAGATGTGCAGATCGCGGTCCCTTCCACGACTAAGACGTCGAATGGCTCGGCGGCACACCGCTACCAACCTCGCATGGTCGGCAGCGCCGACGAGATCGCCGAAGCGGTCGAACTGCTGGCCAAGGCCGAACGCCCCGTGTTCTACACGGGCGGCGGGGTGATCAACTCAGGTCCCGAAGCAAGCCGCTTGCTGCGTCAGCTGCAGGATATCACCGGAGCGCCCACTACCTCAACGCTCATGGGCCTCGGCGCATTCCCGGCGGACCACCCGGACTGGCTCGGAATGCTGGGCATGCACGGTACGTTCGAAGCCAATATGGCGATGAACAAATGCGACGTGATGGTCTGCATCGGCGCTCGCTTCGATGATCGCGTGACCGGCAGGCTCGACGCCTTCAGCCCGGATTCGACCAAGATCCACATCGATATCGATCGCAGTTCGATCAACAAGACGGTCCATGTCGACTTGCCGATCGTGGGCGATTGCGCCCACGTCCTCTCGCAACTGATCTCCGCCTGGGGCGATCGCAAGCCGAGAGACCTGGGCGAATGGAAGGCGCGGATCGCGGGCTGGCGCGCACGCGAATGCCTGGCCTATCCCGAAAAGTCGGACATGATCATGCCGCAAAAGGCGGTGGAGCGGCTTTTCGCGCTGACGAAGCACCGCAATCCGATCATTTCGACCGAAGTCGGTCAGCACCAGATGTGGGCGGCGCAATATTTCGGCTTCAACGATCCGAACAAGTGGCTGACTTCCGGCGGGCTCGGCACGATGGGCTATGGCCTGCCCGCAGCAATCGGCGCGCAGCTCGGCAATCCGGACGACCTCGTGATCGATATCGCGGGTGAGGCTTCGATCCAGATGAACATTCAGGAGCTCGGCACGGCCAGCCAGTATCGCCTGCCGGTGAAGGTGTTCATCCTCAACAACGAGTTCATGGGCATGGTGCGCCAATGGCAGCAGCTGACCTATGAGAGCCGCTATTCGAACTCCTATTCGGACAGCCTGCCCGATTTCGTGAAACTGGCCGAAGCCTATGGCTGGAAGGGCATACGCATCGAAGACGAGGCCGGGCTCGATGCCGGGATCGAAGCCATGCTGGCCCACGACGGCCCGGTGATGGTCGATTGCCTGGTCGCCAAGGAAGCCAATTGCTTCCCGATGATCCCCAGCGGCGCGGCGCACACCGACATGTTGCTTTACGGCGAGCAGGTCGAAGGCACTATGGACGACGAAGCCAAGGCTTTGGTCTGAGGAATTGACGACATGAAAATCGCAACCGCTGCCAGCGAACGGCACGTGCTCAACATCACGGTCGACAATGAATCGGGCATCCTCGCCAAGATCGCGGGGCTATTCACCGCGCGCGGCTATAATATCGACAGCCTGACCGTGGCCGACATCACCGAGAACCACGCGGTGAGCCGGATCACCATCGTCACCAACGGCCCGCCGCAAGTGATCGACCAGATCGAGGCTCAGCTCGAACGCCTGGTGCCGGTCCATAAGGTAACCGACCTCACCAAGGCCGGCCCGCACGTCGAACGCGAGCTGGCGCTGGTAAAGGTTGCGGGAACCGGCGAGAAGCGCGTCGAGGCGCTTCGCATCGCCGATGTGTTCCGCGCCAGCGTGGTCGACACCACCACCGAAAGTTTCGTGTTCGAGATCACCGGCGCGCCGGACAAGATCGACAGTTTCATCGCGCTGATGCGCGGCCTTGGCCTCGTCGAGGTCGGTCGCAGCGGCGTGGTTGGCATGATGCGCGGCGCGCAAGGCGCTTAGAAGAGGGAAGACAATGAAAGTTTATTACGACGCCGATGCGGATCTGGGCCTCATCAAGGACAAGAAGATCGCCGTCCTCGGCTATGGTTCGCAAGGCCATGCCCACGCGCAAAACCTGCGCGACAGCGGTGTGAAGGATGTCGCCATTGCGCTGCGCGAAGGCTCGGCAACCGCGAAGAAGGCTGAAGGCGCGGGCTTCAAGGTGCTCAGCAACAAGGATGCCGCGGCATGGGCCGACATCCTGATGGTGCTCGCGCCGGACGAGCACCAGGCCGCGATCTGGGAAAACGACCTCAAGGGTAACATGAAGCCCGGATCGGCACTCGCCTTCGCGCATGGCCTCAACATCCATTTTGGCCTGATCGAAGCCCCGTCGGACATTGACGTGATCATGATCGCGCCCAAGGGCCCCGGCCACACCGTGCGCAGCGAATACCAGAAGGGTGGCGGCGTGCCCTGCCTCATCGCTATCCACCAGGATGCCAGCGGCAAAGCACATGACATTGCGCTGGCTTATGCCAGCGGCGTCGGCGGCGGACGCAGCGGCATCATCGAAACCAACTTCAAGGAAGAGTGCGAAACCGATCTCTTCGGCGAACAGGCGGTGCTGTGCGGAGGCATTACCCACCTGATACAGGCCGGCTTCGAAACGCTGGTCGAAGCGGGCTATGCGCCCGAAATGGCCTATTTCGAATGCCTCCACGAAACCAAGCTGATCGTCGACCTGCTTTATGAAGGCGGCATCGCCAATATGCGCTATTCGATCAGCAACACTGCGGAATATGGCGACATCACCACTGGCCCGCGCATCATCACTGCCGAAACCAAGGCAGAGATGAAGCGCGTGCTCGATGACATCCAGTCTGGCCGCTTCGTGAAGAACTTCGTGCTCGACAATCGCGCCGGCCAGCCCGAGCTGAAGGCCGCCCGCAAGCGCGCCGAAGCGCACCCGATCGAACAGACCGGCGCTCGCCTGCGTGCCATGATGCCGTGGATCAGCGCCAACAAGCTGGTCGACAAGGCCAAGAACTAAGCCGAAAAGGTGCCTCATGCGCCTTTCCGACTGCCACAATATCGACGATTTCCGGAAGCTGGCCAGGGCGCGACTGCCCTGGCCGGTTTTCGACTATATCGACGGGGCAGCGGATGACGAGCTGACCAAGGCGCGCAACACCGCCGCCTTCGAAACGTGCGATCTGGTGCCTGACGTGCTGGCAGGGGTCGCCCAGATCGATACCAGCTGCACGATCATGGGGCGCAAGAGCGCCCTGCCTTTGATGCTCAGCCCCACGGCCGTCCAGCGCGCTTTTCACTGGCAGGGCGAAACTGCGGTCGCCAAGGCAGCGGAAAAGTTCGGCCTGTGGTTCGGCATTTCAAGCCTCGCGACACGCAGTATCGAGGAAGTGGCCGCGCTCACCAACGCCCCCAAGCTGTTCCAGCTCTATGTGCACAAGGACAAGGGGCTGAACCGCTCGATGATCGAGCGCTGCCATGCCGCCAAATTCGATGCCCTGGCGCTCACAGTCGACACTATCGTATCTGGCAAGCGCGAGCGGTGCCTGCGCAGCGGGTTCACCACCCCGCCCCGCTTTTCGGCCAGCGCGGTGTGGAGTTATGCCACGCGCCCGCGCTGGACGCTCGATTACCTCTTCCGCGAAAAATTCCGCCTGCCCAATCTCGACACCCATGTCAGCGAAGGCAGCGGCAAGGCGGTGAGCATCGCCGACTATTTCAACACCATGCTCGACACTTCGATGGATTGGGACACGGCGGCCCGCATCCGCGAGGATTGGGGCGGAAAATTCTGCCTGAAGGGCGTGATGAGCGCGAATGACGCGCGGCGAGCGGTGCAGATCGGAGCGGACGCGATCATGATCTCCAATCACGGCGGGCGCCAACTCGACGGCAGCCGCGCGCCTTTCGACCAGCTGCGCGAGATCGTCGATACAGTCGGCGGCGAAATCGAGATCATCGTTGACGGCGGCGTTCGACGCGGCACGCATGTGCTCAAGAGCCTGTGCGCCGGCGCAACCGCCGCATCGGGCGGCAGGCTTTACCTCTATGCCCTTGCCGCCACCGGCCAACCCGGCGTCGAACGCGCGGTCGGCATCCTCAAGGATGAAATCGAACGCGGGATGCGGCTGATGGGCGTCACCAGCATCGATCAACTGACCCCCGAAAGGCTGCGCTGGCGCTGACCGATCCCGCCTAACGCATCTGCACGAAACAGGCCCGCAATTCATCGACGAACAACTCGGGCTGTTCCCATGCCGCAAAATGCCCGCCCTTGGGCAAGTCGTTCCAATAGACGAGATTGGTGTAGCGCCTTTCCGCCCACTTCCGCGGTGCCGGGATGATTTCCTTGGGGAAGGCGCTCGCCCCAGTTGGAACCTTCACTTCTCCTTGTCCGAACTTGGCGAAGCTCTCCCAATACAGGCGCGCCGAGGACGCACCCGTGGCCGGCAGCCAATAGAGCATGATGTTATCGAGGATCCTGTCACGCGACAGCGCATCGAACGGCGAACCATCATTGTCCGTCCATGCCCACATCTTCTCGAATATCCACCCGGCCAGCCCAACCGGCGAATCGACGAGGCCATAACCCACGGTCTGGGGCCTCGTGCTCTGCTGCTTGGAATAGCCCGAGTCCCAATCCTGGTAATGCTGCAGCGCCCCCAGCGCCTTCAGCTCGGCTGGCGTAGGGCTCGCAAGGTCTTCCGGCGTCGGTTGCCCGAGCGGCATGTTGATGTGAATTCCCGCGCAACCTTCAGGCGCTTGTGCACCGATGGCGGTCGTCACAGCGCTGCCCCAGTCGCCGCCCTGCGCCACCCAGCGAGAATAGCCGAGCCGCCGCATCAATTCGGCCCAGGCAGTCGCAATCTTCTCGACGCCCCAACCCGTGGCATTCGGCTTGCCGGAAAAACCGAAGCCGGGCAGCGACGGCGCGACCACATGGAATGCCTGGCTGGCATTCCCGCCGAATTCCTCGGGCTGAGTCAAACGCGGAATCACTTCGAGGAACTCGATCACCGATCCCGGCCATCCATGCGTCAGGATCAGCGGCAAGGCATCCTCATGCGGCGAGCGGACATGCAGGAAATGGATGTCCAGCCCGTCGATCTCGGTCACGAACTGGCCCAGAGCGTTAAGCCGGGCCTCACACGCGCGCCAGTCATACCCGTGACGCCAGTAGCGGCACAGCTCCTGCAACTCGGCTAGCGGCGTCCCTTGCGACCAGTCGTCGACCGCTTCCTTCTCGGGCCAGCGGGCCATATCGAGTCTGAGATGCAGATCGGCGAGTGCCGCGTCCTCGATATCCAGGTTGAATGTGCGAATCTCGTTCATTGCGTTGCTGCCTTCGATGCCGCGACCACTCGTTCCGTATCTACCAGAAGGATCGTGCTGGTCGCCTTGGCCAATACAGTCCCGTCCGGGGCCTTGAGGTGCCCCTCATAGAAATTGGTGCGCTTGCCCGCGCGCTCGACCCAACCCTCTGCGATCACCAGCCCAGGCCGCGCCGGAGCGAAAAAGCTAACCTTGAGTTCGAGTGACATCGGCACGAAGCCTTTGCCGTGCCGCGCGATCACCGCATGCGCCATTGCCGCATCGATCCACCCAGTCACGAAGCCGCCCTGCACTACGCCACCCGAATGGCACATCTCCGGTCTCGCTTCGTATTCAAGCGTCGCGCGCCCTTCCGGGTCGAGGATGACGATACGTACCAGCCCCATGATCTGGTACAGTGAAGGCTCTGCGGCGTGAGTGTCTGTCATGCTTCGGTGATAGTCGGCTCGCTTTTTCTCTCCAAGCGCCTTGCGCTCGACGCAATTTTCGGCAATTGAGCCCGCATGACACGTAACGGATCGCTGCCGCTGCTACGACTTACACGCCCTTGGGCGTGACCAGTCGCGTGCCTTGATGGCGCGCGGGGCGCCCAAGGGAGCATCGCCGCACCGCCTCAATCCAGTTTCGTTACGAGTTCGATACCAATGACCATGCTGTCCGATCCAAGCCGCAAGTACCGGCCCTTCCCTCAGGTCAACCTGCCCGACCGGCAGTGGCCAAGCCGCACCATCACTTCGCCGCCGCGCTGGCTTTCGACCGATTTGCGTGATGGCAACCAGTCGATCATCGACCCGATGGATGCGGTGAAGAAGAACCGCTTCTTCGAGGAACTCGTGCGCATCGGCATCAAGGAGATCGAAGTCGGGTTCCCGAGCGCTGGCGCCACAGAGTTCGACTTCATTTCCGGCCTCGTCCGATCAGGCAAGATCCCGGACGATGTGACGGTGCAAGTGCTGACGCAAAGCCGTGAAGACTTGATCCGCACCAGCTTCGAAAGCCTCGAAGGCGCCCGGTCCGCCATCGTCCACCTCTACAATGCCGTCAGCCCCGCATGGCGCGATATCGTGTTCCGCATGTCCAAGGACGAAGTGCGCGAAATCGCAATCGCGGGCGCGAAAGTGATGCGCGACGAAGCCGCCAAGCGGCCTGAAACCGACTGGCATTTCCAATACTCGCCCGAAACCTTCTCAACTGCCGAGCTCGATTTCAGCATCGCCGTGTGTGAGGCCGTGATGGAAGTTCTCCAGCCAACGCCGGAGCATCCCATCATCCTGAACCTGCCCGCCACGGTCGAAGCGGCAACTCCCAATATCTACGCCGACCAGATCGAATATTTCTGCCGCAACCTGCCCAATCGCGACAGCGCGGTGATCAGCCTGCACACGCATAACGATCGCGGTACTGGCGTTGCGGCGGCGGAGCTGGGGTTGATGGCGGGCGCCGACCGCGTCGAAGGCTGCCTGTTCGGCAATGGCGAGCGCACCGGCAATTGCTGCATCGTGACCGTCGCGCTCAACATGTACACGCAGGGTGTCGACCCCGGCCTCGATTTCTCCGACATCGACCGGATCATCGAAACGGTGGAATATTGCAACGAGCTGCCCGTGCACCAGCGCCACCCCTATGGCGGCGAACTGGTCTTCACGGCCTTTTCGGGCTCGCACCAGGATGCAATCAAAAAGGGCTTCGAAGCCCACACCAAGCAGAATGACGAGTTGTGGCGCGTGCCATACCTGCCGATCGACCCGGCAGACCTCGGCCGCAATTACGAGGCCGTGATCCGCGTCAATTCGCAATCCGGCAAGGGCGGCTTCGCGTGGGTGCTGGAACAGGATCAGGGCCTGAAGCTGCCGAAAAAGATGCAGGCGGACTTTTCCAAGCACGTCCAGCACCTTGCCGACGAGCTGGGACGCGAGCTGAACGCAGCCGATATCTGGAACGCTTTCCGCAAGGCCTACTACGTCAAGATCGAGCCGCGCCACTTCCGCCTTGTCGACTATGAAGAAAGCCGCGCAGCAGACGGTACGCGCATTTTCTCCGGCAAGATCGCAGTCGATGGGCAGGAACAGACCGTCAGCGGGCGCGGAAACGGGCTGATCTCCAGCGTGATGAGCACGATCCGCAACACGTTTGGTGTCGAGCTGGAAGTGACCGACTACACTGAACATGCGCTCGGAACCGGCACCGATGCGCGTGCAGCCGCCTATCTCGAATGTCGTACGCCCGATGGACGCACCATTTGGGGCTGCGGGATCGACGAGGACATCGCCACGGCGAGCGTTCGCGCGGTGCTCAGCGCCGCCAACAGCGCCGTACGGGAAGTCGCCGCTTAGCTATTTGACCTTCGCGTCGAACCAGCCGAGCCAGCGATCCATCCGGTCCGTGACGAAGCTCGGGCGACGAATTCCGTGCGACTCGCCGGGATAGATCACCAGCTTCGTCTCGATCCCGCGCGAGCGCAGCGCCTGGTACATCTGCTCGCTGGCAAGCGTCGGCACGTTTACGTCTGAGCCACCCACCATGAACAAGGTTGGCGTGACGATCCGGTCGTTGTGGAAGAAGGGATAGCTGATCCGATCCCAGACCTCACGGTTCTCCCAAGGGTAACCGAGTTCGACGTCGTACTCGTAGACGTAGTGATCGGTGCCATAGCCGGAAAGGACATTGCTGATCGACGCACCGCTCACCGCACCCTTGAAGCGCTTGTCGCTGGCGATGGTGTAATTGGTCAGCATGCCGCCATAGGACCAACCGCCGATCCCGAGCCGGTCGGGATCGGCCACACCGCGCGCCACGGCGTCGTCCACGGCTGCAAGCACGTCTTCGACATCGACCGAACCCCACGCCGCATTGATCGCGGCAGCAAAGGCTTCACCGCGACCGGTGCTGCCGCGCGGGTTCACGAAGACCACAGCATATCCGCGCGCCGCCATCACTTGCCGCATCATATCGAAATCAGCTTCGAACTGAGCGGTCGGGCCGCCGTGGATGTGCAGGATGGTCGGAACCTTCGTGCCCTGCTTGTAGTCAGGCGGGGTCATCAGGAACCCGCGCACTTCGGTTCCGTCCTTGCTCTTGAAGCTGGTCCTCACGACCTTGCCGAGATCGAGTTCCCCGATCAGCGCAGAGTTGTGATCGGTGAGCGCGCGCAGCTTGCCCTTGTCTAAGGCAAAAACCTCCGTGGGGCTCGTCGGATCGGAAGAAAGAAGCGCCAGCCGCCCATTGGCTGAAGCCGTTGGCGAGGTAATCACGCGCTCGCCGCTTGCCACCTGCGTAATGGCGCCGCCCTTTGCGGAGACACTGTCGAGCCGCTGCACACCGTCGTCCTCGACGATGAAATTGATCGAGCGACCGTCGGCCGACCAGAACGGCTCGGTGACATTGCGATCGAGCGATGCCGTGACGATGCGTTCCTCGCCACCGACCGAGGGCACGACAGCCAGTGCATTCACCGCATACCAGATCAGCTTGGGATCGCCCGTGCGAATATAGGCTATCTGCGATCCATCGGGGCTCCATGCAGGATAGGATCCGGTAGACGGATCATTGTCTGCGCCCGGATAGGTCGTCAGTTGGCGCGGTGTGGCACCGACATTCGCCGCATCAGCAATGAACAGGTTGAAGTCGGGCGAACGCTCAGCGTCGGGGAAGCGGCGCGATACGAATGCGATATGCTTTCCATAAGGAGAAAACGAAGGCAGCGCCTCGTCATAATCGCCATCGGTCAGCCGCTCTGCCTTGCCGCTGGCGATATCGTATAGCCACAGCCGCTCGCGCCGATTGTCGAGATAGCCGGTGCCGTCGCGCTTGAAGCGGTAACGATCGATCACGATCGGCTCAGGGCGATCCTTGTCCTTGCCTTCCTTCTTCGGCTTCGGGTCTTCCACTACCAGCACCAGCTTCTTGCCGTCCGGCGAGAAGGCATAATCGGATACTGAACCGCTGATCCCCGGCAAGGGATAGGCCTCGCCACCAGCGCGCGGCAGGAACCAAAGCCGTGCATTGCTGTCTTCGTCGTCCTTCGCCGCACGCGAAGAGATGAAGGCAATCACCGATCCGTCAGGGCTGAAGCGCGGGGAGCTTTCGCTTTCGCCGGGACGACTGGTCAATTGTCGCTTGCCCGACCCATCCCACGCCGCGAGCCAGATATGGCTGACATTTGCGTCCTTTTCGGTATCGGCAGTGGTTACGGTGTAGACTACCGCGCTCCCGTCGGGCGCGATGTCGGGATTGCCGACCCGCGCGACCTTCAAGAGATCTGCTACCTCCGCTTTGCGCGCCTCGGCGATGGTTGGTGCAGTAGTTACCAGAAGTGCCAGAGCCAGTGCCGCGTAACGCATGAAAATCTCCCGAATGTTGTGCCGCTAGGGGATAAGGATTCACGCGCCAGAGGCAATGCCGAAGATCAGTCGAAAGGAGATCGATCAATAGAGCGGCTGATTTGTGGCTCGGAAATCGGTATAGGGATCATAGGCCGGTAAGGCAGAGCGGAGGGGATTATGGTTTCACGTTTTCTCGGTGCACTGATGGTCTCAGGGTTGATCCCTTCCCTCAGCGCTTGTTGGTCCTCCGATGAACCTTTGATCTTCCAGGCGGGGTCTGTGCAGCCGGTCGAGGCAGGCGCCTATCGATTCCATGCCCATGGTGAGGACCCGGTCGATGTCGAACTCCAGGTGATACCGGGCGGCGGCTATGTCTATCACAGTGACGATGAAGTGATGTCGCTGTTTGTCCATGAAGCAGCAAAGGGATGGTATGCGGTGCAATTCGCGGGAGAAGGGTCATCCCTGCTGTTTGCCGTCGCGCATGTCAGTGAGCGCCGCGTCGATTTCTACGACCCGCCATGCGATGAGGAGCTTGGTGCAATCGAAGGTATCGAGCAGGACGGAAACGACTGCCTTATCACGAGCAGCGATGGCCTGATGGACGCAACACGCATAATCGCGGGACGGATCGACCGAGGTGCAGAAGTGGAGCTGAACAGTTGGGCCGAACCCGCATGGCCACAATACAAACCGGACTAGAGAGGATTGGTCTCTTTAGACAGTTTGATCTGTGCGGCTTTGCGGGTGAGATGGGTGGAGTGGAGAGGCGCCTGATATGACCGAAGAAATTCTCGAACCCGACCTGCCGATCATCGACCCGCATCACCATTTGTGGGACCTGCGACCGCTGATGGGAGCCTTTCCGGAACCACGGCACCCCTTTATCGAGGCGCTGGGCGACAACGCCTATTACACCTTCGATGAGCTTCACGCCCACCTGACTAGCGGCCACAATGTCATCGGCACGGTCTTCATGGAATGCGGTGCCTTTTACCGGGCCGATGCGAGCGACGATATGAAGGTCGTTGGCGAAGTGGAATTCGTGAACGGCGTTGCCGCGCAATCGGCCTGCGGGCTCTACGGCCCATTGCGCGCCTGTGCCGCAATCATCGGACACGCCAATCTCCAATTGGGAGACAAGGCAGCGCCAGTACTCGAAAGGCTCAAGGCCGCCGCGCCAGATCGCTTTCGCGGAATCCGCCATCAGGCTGCATGGGACGCCGACCCCAAAGTCCTCGGCGCCCCCTTCCACGCCCCCGAAGGCCTCTATCGGGATGTGTCTTTCCGTGAAGGCTTCGCACATCTGGCTCGCATGGGCCTGACCTTCGATGCCTGGCTGCTCGAACCGCAATTGCCCGACATTATCGACCTTGCCCGCGTTTTTCCCGACCAGCCAATTTGCCTCGACCATTGCGGCACGCCGCTCAATATCGCGAGCTACCACGGCAAGTTGCATGAACGCTTCGACACGTGGCGGCACAACATCCACGAACTTGCGAAATGCGAGAACGTGGTCGTCAAGCTCGGCGGATTGGCGATGGCTTTCTGCGGGCTACCCGAAAAGGGCCCGGCGGCAGGATTCAGCTCCGAAGACCTTGGCGCGATGTGGCGGCCCTATATCGAAACCTGCATCGAAGCATTCGGCCCTTCCCGGGCGATGTTCGAGAGCAATTATCCGGTCGACTACTGGGGCGCAGATTATCCCGTGCTCTGGAACGCGTTCAAGCGCATCACCCTAGGCGCAAGCGCCGATGAGAAGCGCGCGCTTTACGCAGGCAACGCGGCACGCTTCTACGGCATCGAACATATCCTGCCAGCAGCCTGACGCTACGGCATCGAAGCGCACGGGGCCCTAGCAAATTCAGGGCCTCGACAGCGGCTGCGGCGCTGCCTAATCGATCCGCCAAACAGTATCTTGAACGGAGAACCCGATGGCCCTTCCCGCACCCTTCGACCGACTGCGACTTCCCCTGATCGGCTCGCCGCTGTTCATCGTTTCAGGCCCTGAACTGGTGATCGCGCAATGCAAGGCAGGGATTATCGGCAGCTTCCCCGCGCTGAATGCCCGGCCGCAATCACTGCTCGATGAATGGCTGCACCAGATCACCGAGGAACTGGCCAAGCACAATCGCGAGAACCCCGACCGCCCGGCTGCCCCCTTCGCCGTCAACCAGATCATCCATAAGTCGAACGACCGCGTCGAAGCCGACATGGCGACTTGCGAGAAATGGCAGGTGCCGTTGGTAATCACTTCGCTTGGCGCACGCGAAGAAGTGTTCCAGGCCGTGCGCAATTGGGGCGGGATCACCATGCATGACGTGATCAACAATCGCTTTGCCCAAAAGGCGATCGAAAAGGGTGCCGACGGCCTGATCCCGGTAGCCGCCGGCGCTGGCGGGCACGCAGGTTCCCTTTCACCCTTTGCGCTGATGCAGGAAATTCGAGAATGGTTCGACGGGCTGGTCGCCTTGTCCGGCTCGATCGCCAATGGCTATTCGATCCTGGCCGCGCAGGCGATGCGCGCCGACTTCGGCTATATGGGCAGCGCCTTCATCGCCACGAAGGAAGCCAATGCCGACCAGCGTTACAAGGACGCAATCGTGGAAGGCAGTGCCGAAGGAATCGTCTACACGAACCTCTTTACCGGCGTTCACGGCAACTATTTGCGCAGTTCGATCGTTGCCGCAGGACTCGACCCTGATGACCTGCCTGTCAGCGATCCATCCAAGATGAATTTCGGCAGCGGCGGCAACACCAAGGCCAAGGCATGGAAGGATATCTGGGGCTCGGGACAGGGCGTTGGCGCGATCAAGCAGGTCGGCACAGTGGAAGACCTCGTGGCCCGGCTCGAACGCGAATATCACGCGGGCAAAGCCGAACTCGCGGCAAAGTCAGCCTACAAGCCCTGGGTCGGCTAGGTAACTTGCCATAGCGTCTCGGCCATAGCGTCGAGCTCGCTGAAGTCGAAGCCTGTCCCCAGCGGGTCTTTCCGATTGAGCACCATCCTGCGGCGCTCCGCGAGCAGGCGCGTGTGAAGTGCGCGTTGCAGCAGCGCGAGCCGAAAGATCGCTTCTTCCAGCGCCTCTTGCGGCGCGCGCGCCCTCGAGTAGGACCAGCGATGCTCGATGCACCCTACCCGCTCGATCACAATGGCATTGTACTCGCGGTGAGGACCGCGATGCAGTGGCATGCCGATGCTTGCAGCGCGCTTCTCGGTCGCTGGTAACGGCAAGCCGTTCGCGCGGAAATCATCGAAGCCAACCCGCCGAGTGCCGATGCTCTCGAACATCGCGCCAAAGCATCGCTGTGACAGCAATTGACGCGGTAAAAGGTGGTGTCGCTGGAGTGCCGGGTCGTAATCGGGGGCTTGCTTGCGATTTACCGCTCGAAAGGGAATGAAGGAACGATTGGCGCGGGCAGCCCCTGAGAAATCCCTCATCCGGTTCAAGCACCCCAGACGCGGACGAACCTGCCATTGCTTGAGGGCTCGAGTTGCAAACGCTGGCCATCGGGAGCGATAATTTGTTCCATTCCCTCAACCGGGCCAGACAGCACCAACTGATTGACCAGTCGAACCCCCAGGCGGGTGGCCGCAACCTTGTCTCCGGCAAGTGGTGGTTCGATGCGCAGTTCCTGGCCAATCAGGAATTCGAGCCCGACACTTACGAGGCCGCCATTAAGTGTTTCGCGGAACGCAGTCAGGCCCAGCGCAGGAAAGGCTCCCCCTTCAAGCCAAGCCGTAACCGTGGATTCGAAGAATCGCCGGCCGATCAGGCTCGATGATGGGGGCCATGCGATCGCTTCGATCGCCTCGGAGTGCCGCACCAGATCGCGCGTAAGCGAAAACATGCCTCGCAACACGGGCAGGCTGGCCTCTCCTCCGGCAAGGTGCGATCCGGGCGTAAGCCGCACAGCCTCAAGGCGACTACGGCAAATCTCTTCACGATAGTCGAATTGATGTTCGCACGGGGGAACCTCGAGGCCTTCTCCGGGCAAAAGGCCAGCGATGTCGAACGTAAGTCCTTCGCGCAGCAGTTCCAGCCAGACGAGTTCGTTGTCACTTCCCCCATCGTTACTCGTCGAAGTGGGATGTAGCGCTTCCGTTTCACCAACGAGATGCAGTTGTGTTCTAGCGGTCCGATCGTGCGTCAGTGAAATTGTCGGATGCGATTTGACGAAATCGCGGATTGCTCCTCGATCGGGGCGCTTATGGCGGGAAAAGAGTAAGAATACCCCTCGCACGACATGCCGTGCATGGTTGTCCCGGCCCTCCGTCACGCTTACGACCAGCCGCCCGCTCCTACCTTCATGCCTAAAAACGAATAGTGACTCTATTTTTGGGCGACGTCGAGTCTTGATTGCTCCAGATTGGAGCCGTTTGACTTTGAAACTTCAATAAATTCCGAGCTCGATACCTTCCGCCAGAGCGGCGCCAAGTTCGCTCGCCCGCGTCAATTGGGCACTATCTAGGTGCTTCGGGGCCAGGATTTCTTCCGGCGTTTGCGCATGGACGTTGACGATGATCGGGTCGGCCACGCGTCGCAATCGCCAGCCAGTAGCAATCCGATCGATCTGGCGCTGCGCGCCCTCCCCATCGGACCCGGCCGAAATAATGGTAGCGTATGCTCGCCCTTCGATTTGACCGAGAACCGGATAATAACAGCGATCGAACATCTCCTTCATCAGCCCGCTCATGGTGGCCAAATTCTCGGGACAAACGAAAAGATAGGCTCGTGCGCGGATGAGGTCCTCCGGCCGGACTTCATCGGCGCGTGCCAAAAGCGCTGCCGAGCCTGCTCCCTGCGCGGCCGCACGAGCAAGCGCCTCGCTCGCGCCAGTGCGGCTGTGCCATGCGATAAGGAGTGTTCCCTCTGCCATCCAACGCAACAGACGGGCCAAGATGTCGAAAGTCAATCTTGCAGCCTTCTCGCGCCCGCAGCGATCGGATAGGTATTGGAAATGGCCTCCCGATCGATCTCCCATGTGCTTGGCGTAACATCATCCCTGTCAGGCCGTGCATGGCATTGGCGCGGAGGGAATATGGAAATCGAACCAGGCGTAGCCGGCCTGGAAGACGATATACTCACGCAACTGCTGCTGACGCGCGGCGTCACTCGAGAAGACCTTGCACGCAATTTGACGCCCACTTTGCGCGAATTCCTGCCCGACCCGAGCGAATTCCGTGACATGGAATCCGCCGCCGAGCGGATCGCCCAGGCTGTGCTGAGCGGAGAGGCGATCACGATCTATGGCGATTACGACGTCGACGGGGCAACCAGCGCGGCCCTTCTCGTCAATTTGCTGCGAGAATTGGGGGCGGATGCGAACTACTACATCCCCGACCGCTTGCTTGAAGGTTACGGCCCCAGCGGCGAGGCACTGCTGAAGCTGGCAGAAGCGGGATCGAGCCTGATTGTCACGGTCGATTGCGGCGCAATGGCGCATGAGGCTCTGAAGCAAGCGCATGACGCAGGTGTCGACGTGATCGTGGTCGATCACCACAAATGCGCGCCGGAACTGCCGCTGGCGGCTGCGCTGGTGAACCCGAACCGGCTCGACGAATCCGACCTTGCGGCCGCCCATGGCCACCTGGCCGCAGTGGGCGTGGCCTTCCTGCTGGCGATCGCACTGGTGCGAACGCTGCGTGAGCGCGGATTCTTCGAAGACCGGCCAGAGCCCAATCTCATGGCGCTTCTTGACCTTGTTGCGCTCGGCACGGTGGCCGATGTCGCGGCGCTCCACGGCCTCAACCGGGCCTTCGTGGCTCAAGGGCTCAAGGTGATGTCGCGCCGTGAGCGCATTGGTATGGCCGCATTGATCGACGCAAGCAGGCTGAAGCGCGCGCCACAATGCAGTGACCTGGGTTTTGCCTTGGGCCCGCGCATTAACGCCGGCGGGCGCGTAGGCGAATCGACGCTTGGCGTGCGGCTGCTGACCACTTCCGATCCCGATGAAGCCCGCGAGATCGCCGAACAGCTGTCGCAACTGAACGAGGAACGCCGCGCAATTGAGGCCGAGGTACAGCAAGCCGCCGAAGCGCAGATCGCCTCGCAGCACAACCGATCGGTCGTGGTGCTCTCAGGCAGTGGCTGGCACCCGGGCGTGATCGGGATCGTGGCTGGTCGGATCAAGGAAAAGACCGGCAAACCCAGTATCGTGATCGCACTCGATGAAGACAGTGGCACCGGCAAGGGATCGGGGCGCTCGATATCGGGCGTGGATCTTGGGGCCGCAATCATCGCTGCACGCGAATCGGGCCTGCTCCTCGCCGGTGGAGGCCACGCCATGGCCGCGGGGCTCACGGTGGAGCGCAGCCAGATCGATCCGCTCGGCGAGTTCCTCGACAATCGGCTTGCACGCGATGTCGGCAGGGCGCTGGAAAGCCAGGCGATCCAGCTCGATCTGGCGGTGGCGCCCGGTGGCCTAACTCCGGACCTGGTCGAAACGCTCGACCGGGCCGGGCCGTTCGGCGTCGGCTGGCCCGGCCCGCGAGTGGCCGTTGGGCCGGTACGAATCGTGAAGGCCGATATCGTCGGGCAAGACCATTTGCGAGTGATCGCCGCAGGAGACGATGGGCGCTCGCTCAAGGCAATCGCCTTCCGCGCGGCGGAGACCGAAATGGCGCAAACGATCCTGCATCGCGCGCAGGGCAGGCGTTTCCACCTCGCAGGCCGGGTCAAGATCGACGATTGGGGCGCACGCCCTCAGGCTGAGCTTCACCTCGAAGATGCGGCCTTCGCGGATTGACGAAAAACTGGGGTTGACCGGAATCACCCGCGCCCCTATTGGCGCGCTCTCGCAACGAGCGTGGCCCCTTCGTCTAGCGGTCAGGACGCGGCCCTTTCACGGCTGAAACACGGGTTCGATTCCCGTAGGGGTCACCACCTCCTTCACATTGTTTTCATAATTTCCCCTCGCGGGGGACAGCGACTTGTTGGCGCTTTCCTTGCCGCGAGGTTCTGGTATGCCCCGCCCGCCATGGACGATCGCCAGCAGCATCCGATTGCGGGAATCCTGATCGCGCTCGCCACTGCGCTTGCGCTGATTCTACTGGGTTTCGACGCCTTTATCGCCCTTGGTATGCTGGTGATCTGGATAGGATCGCTCTACCTCGTCAGCAGCAAACCGCCCCAGACCAGCGCCCCCGCAAAGGCTGGCATTATCTCGCGCGAGAACATGGGCGAACTGTTCGAGCATTCGGCAACACCCTTGCTTGTGCTTGACCGCGGACGTATCGCAATCGCCAACCGGGCAGCACAAAAGGTTCTCGGCAAGCACGTGATCGGCCAGGACGCGCGCATGGCCTTCCGCCAGCCCGAAGCAATCAAATTGCTGGGAAAGAAAGGCAATGGCGCTGCCATCATCCGCGGGCTGGTGCGCCGTCGCGATATCTGGCGGATCAACCGCCAGAAGGTCGATGGCGAGCTGTCGGTCATCGAACTGATAAACCTCACCGCCGAAGCTGACATCAGCCGAGCGCATACCGATTTCGTTGCCAATGCGAGCCACGAATTGCGCACCCCGCTCGCTTCAATCATCGGCTATGTCGAAACCTTGCGCGATGACGACCTTGATGCGCCGACCACGCAGAAATTTCTCGATACGATCCTGCGTGAAGCGCACCGGCTCCAGTCACTGGTCAGCGACCTGATGTCCCTCTCGCGAGTCGAGGCCGAGAAGCACGACCAGCCGACCGAAGTGATCGATCTCGCACCGGTGGTCGAACGCGCCGCGCGCGACGCAGCCGGGCATGAGCGTGCCGCGCGATTGCAATTTGAAATCAAGCAACCCATGCAAATTCAGGGTGATACGCAGCAAATCGAACAACTGGTGCGAAACCTTGTCGACAATGCGCTCAAGTATGGCGAGGCCGGAACGCCGGTCACCGTCGAACTCGCTGAAGCAAAGGACGGGCAGGCTCGCCTGACAGTGTCCGATCAAGGCGAAGGCATTGCGGCCGATCACCTGCCCCACCTCACCCGTCGGTTTTATCGCACCGATCCCGGTCGCAGCCGCGCTTCAGGCGGAACCGGCCTCGGCCTGGCCATTGTGAAGCACATTGTTGAACGTCACTGCGGGCGTCTCGACATCCAGAGCGAACTGGGCAAAGGAACTTCGGTGGTGGTGCGGATTCCGGCCGCTACGAATGAGCCGGACGGAATGTAATGGAACTGTCACATTTCTTTAACATTGGGGCGGTGAGCCATGTGCGAATCCACGCCCGATCGAGGACAGTCCGCGTCTTACGCCAGTTTGAAACACACGCCGCCTAGCCCATCCTTGGGCTGCCAGCGCCGGACAGAAGTGCAGGTTTTAACAGTAACCCGATGACTTCGATTACCTTGCTCTTGATCGCCCTCGGGCTTGGCCTTGCCGCCTGGCTTGCGGCTCGCGCGAAGGCGTGGAGCTTCCAAAAGGACAGCGAACCCCGCCGACTTGCCGCTCGCCCAAACTATCACGCATGGTATGTGGCCCTGTGGGTCGTGGTGCCCCTGCTGGCCTTTACCATTCTGTGGGCAATGATTGAGCCGCAACTGGTGACGAATGCGGTGCTGGCCTCGCCTGCCGCTCAAAACCTCCCCCTGTTCGGTTTCGAGCGCGACTCTATCCTGGCGGAAGCGAGCTCGGTCGCTGCAGGCGGCGGAGCTGTGTTCAATCCGGATTCGGAAGCGCTGGTCGCTCCGTTTACCGATGCGATCCAGCGATTCCGCCTTATCGGCATAGCGATCGCAGCGGCGATCGCCTTGCTCACCGGCATCTTCGCTTTCCTCAAGGTCAAACCGGACTTTGCAGCCCGCACGCGCGTTGAACGCGCTGTCATGGCCATCCTGCTGCTGGCTTCGTTGGTCGCGATCCTCACGACTTTCGGCATCTTCGCCAGCCTCGTGTTCGAGACAGTCCGCTTCTTCGGAATGGTTTCGCCGATTGATTTCCTGTTCGGCACGCACTGGGGCCCGGACCCGATGAGCAACCCCGACAATCCGGACCCGAGTCGATATGGCGCGATTCCGCTTTTCTGGGGCACGATCTACATCGGTGCGATCATCGCCATGATCGTGGCCATTCCACTGGGCCTGATGAGCGCGATCTACCTGACGCAATATGCCAACCCGCGCCTCCGCGCCTGGCTCAAGCCCGCGCTGGAAATTCTCGCTGGCGTTCCGACCGTCGTTTACGGTTATTTCGCCGCGCTTACAGTTGCACCGGCAATCCGCGACGCGGCCGTAGCCATGGGCATCGCCAATGCTTCGAGCGAAAGCGCCCTCGCTGCCGGTGTCGTTATGGGTGTGATGATCATCCCGTTCGTTTCCTCCATGGCAGACGACTCCATCGCTGCGGTGCCCAGCGCGATGCGCGATGGCAGCCTGGCGCTTGGCGCAACAACGTCGGAAACGATCCGCCGTGTGCTGGTGCCTGCCGCGCTGCCCGGTATCGTTGGCGGCGTCATGCTGGCGATAAGCCGCGCCATCGGCGAAACCATGATTGTGGTGATGGCGGCCGGCGCTGCGGCAAATCTCTCTGCCAACCCGCTTGAGGCAATGACGACTGTCACCTTCCAGATCGTTGCCATGCTGACCGGCGAAGGCAGCTTCGACCATCCTGCCACGCTCAGCGCCTTCGCGCTCGGCCTGGTCCTGTTCATCGTGACGCTTGGGCTCAACTTCGTTGCCCTGCGCGTCGTCAAGCGGTTCCGCGAAGCATATGAGTGACGCTGCAACATCCACGCATATAGCGCCGACGCGGACCGAGGCCTTTCGCAAGCGCCTCGCCAAGCGCTATGCTGCCGAGCGCCGCTTCAAGCTGGCTGGGCTCAGCGCCGTGCTTGTGTCGGTTGCTGTGCTGATCTTCCTGCTTGGCAATATGACCTTCAATGGCGTTGCCGGCTTCCAGCGCGCCGAGCTTGATGTCACCATCGACTTTCCTTCTTCGGGGATTTCCGGTGACGCCAACAGCCTGAGCGGACCTGGTGGGCTCCAGACGCTGCAGATCCAGGGCCTGCCCGATGTCGTTGCGTTCTACGCGGAGCAATCGCTCGGCAGCGAAGCTGCTGAGGGCCTCAGCACCGAGGCATGGCGCGATGTGGCAGCCGCAGTGATCAAGGACCCCGCCCTGTTGCAGGGCACCCATCAGTTCAGCCTTCCGGCGACTGACAACCTTGCTGCAGCACTGAAAGGCGAAGGCACGCCTGAAGAAAGGGCA
Organism: Altererythrobacter litoralis; assembly: GCF_036324225.1. Taxonomy (NCBI): domain Bacteria; kingdom Pseudomonadati; phylum Pseudomonadota; class Alphaproteobacteria; order Sphingomonadales; family Erythrobacteraceae; genus Altererythrobacter; species Altererythrobacter litoralis. Next base: position 66,857 of record NZ_JAZDQV010000008.1, on the reverse strand, counting down.
CTCGCAGAGCGGCTCGAGGCGGAAGGCAAGCTGTCGAACAATTTCGACCCCGGCTTCCTGTCACGCGCCGACGCCACCAGCCCGCAGAAGGTGGGCATCTGGGGCGCCTTGAAGGGCTCGATCCTGACCATGATCGTGACCTTGCTGCTCGCCTTTCCCATTGGCGTGCTGGCCGCGCTCTACCTCGAGGAATACGCTCCGAAGAACCGCTGGACCGACGTGATCGAGGTTTCGATCAACAATCTGGCGGCAGTTCCTTCGATCATCTTTGGCCTGCTTGGTCTGGCGGTATTCCTCTGGATATTCCCCAACTTCCGCTCGGCCCCGCTGATCGGCGGCATGACGCTGGCACTGATGACTATGCCGGTGATCGTGATTTCAGGGCGCAACGCGATCAAGGCCGTGCCGCCTTCGATCCGCGACGGTGCGCTGGCGATCGGCGCTTCGCCAGTGCAGGTGGTGTTCCACCATGTCCTGCCGCTCGCGCTGCCGGGCATCCTTACAGGCACCATCATCGGGATGGCGCGTGCATTGGGTGAAACTGCGCCGCTGCTGATGATCGGCATGCGCGCATTCGTGGCGACCCCGCCCGACGGCTTCACTTCGCCCGCAACGGTGCTGCCGGTGCAGATTTTCCTGTGGTCCGACGAGATCGACCGCGGCTTTGTCGAGCGCACCAGCGCTGCGATCATCATCCTGTTGCTGTTCCTCCTGGTGATGAACGGCCTCGCGATCTACCTCCGCAACAAATTCGAGAAAAAGTGGTGACTGTAATCCATCCAAACCTGGAGGTCATCGACCCCAAGATGCGCGCCGTGGACGTTTCGGTCTACTATGGCGACAAGCAGGCGATCGACAATGTCTCGATCGACATCCCCGCCCGTTATGTGACGGCTTTCATTGGCCCATCGGGTTGCGGCAAGTCGACTTTCCTTCGCGCGCTCAACCGGATGAACGACACCATCCCTTCCGCGCGCGTGGAAGGAACGATCGAGCTCGACGGCGAGGACATCTATCGTTCTGGCATGGACGTGGTGCAGCTGCGTGCTCGGGTGGGGATGGTGTTCCAGAAGCCTAACCCCTTTCCGAAGACGATCTATGAGAACATCGCCTACGGCCCGCGAATCCATGGCCTGGCAGAGACCAAGGAAGAACTCGACGAAGTGGTCCAGCGTTCGCTGACCCGCGCCGGCCTGTGGGACGAAGTGAAGGACCGATTGAACGATTCGGGCACCGCGCTTTCGGGTGGCCAGCAGCAGCGCCTCTGCATCGCACGCGCGATCGCGGTCGATCCCGAAGTGATCCTAATGGACGAGCCCTGCTCGGCGCTTGATCCGATCGCCACCGCCAAGATCGAGGAACTGATCGCCGAACTGACTGATCGCTACGCAATCGTGATCGTCACCCACTCGATGCAGCAGGCGGCGCGCGTTTCGCAGCGCACTGCGTTCTTCCACCTTGGCAAGATGGTCGAATACGGTCACACTTCCGACATATTCACCAATCCGATCGAAGTGCGGACCAAGGATTACATCACAGGACGGTACGGGTAATGGCCGAGCATACAGTCAAGGCATTCGACGAGGACATCACCCGCCTGCGCGGATTGATCGCAGAGATGGGCGGCTTGGCCGAGGTTTCGATCAACGAGGCGCTCGATGCGCTGGTACGCGGCGACGAAGTGCTGGCGGACCAGATCGTTGCGCGCGACAAGAAGATCGACGCACTCGAAATGGAAGTCGACAAGCTCGCGGTGCGCGTGATCGCCTTGCGTGCGCCCATGGCGGACGACCTGCGCGAAGTGATCGCGGCGTTGAAGATCGCCGGCGTGGTTGAGCGCATTGGCGACTATTCCAAGAATATCGCCCGCCGTGTGGGTGAAATCCAGGATCGCAAGCGGTTCGAACCGCTGACCCTGCTGCCCGCGATGGGCGAACTGGCAGGCGAGATGGTGCATGACGTGCTTACCGCCTATGCCGCACGCGACCCTGAGCTGGCGCGCGAAGTGATCGCCGCGGACGCTAAGGTCGACGCGTTTTACGACAGCATTTTCCGCAATCTTGTCAGTTACATGGTTGAAAATCCTGCCACTATTTCGAGTGCTGCACAGCTGCTGTTCGTCGCGCGCAACATCGAGCGGATCGGCGACCATGCGACAAATGTGGCCGAGATGGTGCATTTTGCCGCAACCGGGACTTATCCGCCCGATCATGACGACTGACATCATTCTGTCTTGAAAGTGACATAAGGGCAGGAGCCGGAAAGCGCATCTAAGGAGTGAAGCGCCGCATGTCTGCCGCAAAACTGCTCTTGGTCGAAGACGATCCGGCCCTGTCCGAACTGCTCGAATACCGTTTCCGCAACGAAGGTTATGCGGTCCGCTGTACCCCGGATGGCGACGAGGCTTTGATCCTCGCGGCAGAGGATACGCCGGACCTGATCATCCTCGACTGGATGATCGAAGGCACCAGCGGGATCGAAGTCTGCCGCCGTTTGCGCCGCGACAAGCAGACAGCCCATGTCCCGATCATCATGCTGACCGCGCGCGAAGCCGAGGATGACCGGGTACGCGGGCTCGAAACCGGCGCCGACGACTATCTCACCAAACCGTTCAGCCCGCGCGAACTGCTCGCACGGGTCGCGGCGGTGATGCGGCGCATCCGCCCTGCACTGGCCGGCCAAACGGTGTCTGTCGGCGATCTCAAGCTCGACCCGGTGGCGCACAAGGTGCAGCGGCGCGGCAAGGATTTGAAGCTCGGCCCGACCGAATACAGGCTGCTCAAATTCTTCATGGAAAGCCCCGGTCGCGTGTTCAGTCGCGGGCAGTTGCTCGATGGCGTGTGGGGCACCAGCAGCGATATCGAACTGCGCACGGTTGACGTGCATATCCGGCGCCTGCGCAAGGCGATCGAGCTTGGCGGCGCGAAGGATCCGATCCGCACGGTCCGCTCGGCCGGATACGCGCTCGAAGCGGTCTAGATCAGGCCACCGGGCGCGCTTCCCATCAAGTCTGCCAGGATCAAGCCGCCTATCAGCAGGAATACTGCCCCGATTCCGCGATCCACCCAGCGCCGAGTGTTTGGGCGATCCAGCGTGCGAGCGAGCTGACGCCCGGCAAAGATGTAGAGCGCGCCCGCGATCAGGTCGATGACCAGCGCAACGATGGCCAGCAAGGCAATCTGCCAGCCGATGGATTTGCCCGGGTCGACGAAGGGCGGGATCAGGGCAACCATATAAATCAGCGATTTGGGATTGCCGATGGCGACAAAGATGCCGTCGCGAAATGCGTTGCGTGAGGCCTTCTCCGTTGCGGGTTCGTGCGCTTCCTCATGCTTGAATGAGTGACGGATAGCCATGATCCCAAGCCACATGAGATAGGCCACACCTGCCAGCGCAAGGCCATAGAAGGCGAGCGGATATGCCTTGGCCAGCGTTCCCAGCCCCAGTGCCGCAAGCACCCACCACACACCGTAACCGATCTGCATTCCTAACAGCGCGGCCCAGCCAGAACGCGTGCCGCGCCAGATCGCCTGACTCATGACAAAGGCCATCGAGACACCCGGGACGATGCTGGTCACGCCGGTCACGATCATGAATGCGATGAGTTTTTCGGGATCGAGCATGGCGCACGCGCGCTAGCTTCGGGATCAATGGAAGTCACGTGATTTGGGGAGGATCCTCAGATCGCGTGGGTGCCCGCGGCTGGGCGGCGCTCGCTCACAATGCAAATCCCGCGGGCGGATAACTGGCGGATTACGCCCCGTCAGCGGACTGCTGACATGGTCAGCACGCGCAACTGGGGCAGAAAGAAGGTCGTCAGCCAGGCCGTAAAGCGCATCGGTCGCATCGGTCAGGTGCTGCGCGATCACATGAATCACTTCGTCATCATATTCGACCCGGCCGCGTACCTCCATCAGCCGCGCCCCCATGATCACACGGCGCTGTTTCTCCATCAGATCTGGCCAGATCACGAGGTTTGCCACCCCGGTCTCGTCTTCCAGCGTGATGAAGCACACGCCCTTGGCGCTGCCGGGCCGCTGGCGGATCAGCACCAGCCCGGCGACCTGCACCATGCTGCGAAAATTGCGTTCCCTCAGGTCGCAGGCGCGCACGAAGCCGCGCTCGGCCAGCGAAGCCCGCAGGAAAGCCATGGGATGCGCTTTCAGGCTCAACCGCATGGTCTGGTAGTCATTCACCACTTCCTCGCTGAGCGGCATTTGCGGCAGCAGCGTACGTGCGCGCTCCGCGCCTTCATCGCGCTCGGCGGCGGCCCGGAACAGCGGCAAATCGGGCGCAGCGATCAGGCTGCGTGCATCCCACAGCGCCTGCCGCCGCGACAGCCCCATCGAGCTGAAGCAATCCGCACTGGCGAGCCGTTCAATATGCGCGGGCGAGAGCCCCGCCCGTTCGCGCAACTCGGCCACGTCACCGAACACCCCGCCTTCAGCACGCGCCGCCACGATCCGCGCCGCGACATGCTCGGGCAGGCCATCGACCTGGCGCAAGCCGATCCGCATGGAGATGTGCCGGTCAAACCGCCCTTCCCGCGCCCCGTCCGCCGCGCTGACTTCCTCAAGCGTATTGTCCCACATGGAATGGTTCACGTCTGCAGGCAGGACCTCGACCCCATGTTCGCGCGCATCGCGCACGATCTGCGCCGGAGCGTAAAACCCCATCGGTTGCGAATTGAGCAGCGCGCAGGCGAAAGCCGCAGGGAAATGGCATTTAAGCCAGCTCGAAACATAGACAAGATGCGCGAAACTCGCCGCATGGCTCTCCGGAAAACCGTATTCGCCAAAGCCCTTGATCTGGTTGAAGCAGCGCGCGGCGAAATCGGGATCGTATCCGCGCGCGACCATGCGCCCCACCATCATGTCTTCCAGTTCGTACACCATGCCGCGGCTGCGGAAAGTCGCCATCGCTTTCCTTAACCGGTTGGCCTCGGCGGAAGAGAACCTGGCCGCGTCGAGCGCGATCTTCATCGCCTGTTCCTGGAAGATCGGCACCCCCAGCGTACGCGCGAGGATGCTGGAAAGCTCGTCAGGCGGGCCGTGCTCGGGGCTCGGGGCCGGGATCTGCACCGGTTCCGCCCCTCGCCGACGCTTCAGATAGGGATGCACCATATCGCCCTGGATCGGGCCGGGCCGCACGATCGCCACCTGGATGACGAGATCGTAGAACTCGCGCGGGCGCAGGCGCGGCAGCATGTTCATCTGCGCCCTACTTTCGACCTGGAACACGCCGAGCGAATCCCCTCGTCGCAGCATGGTGTAGGTTTCCGGATCCTCACGCGGCACGCTTGCCAGCGTCAGTGCGCGGCCATGATGCGCCTCAAGCAAGTCGAAGCACTTCTTGATGCAGGTAAGCATGCCCAGCGCCAGCACATCCACCTTGAGGATGCCAAGCGCTTCGATGTCGTCCTTGTCCCATTCGATGAAGCTGCGATCGGGCATGGCGCCATTGCCGATCGGCACCGTTTCGGTAAGCGCGCTTTCGGTGAGGATGAAGCCGCCGACATGCTGGCTCAAATGGCGCGGCATGCCGATCATCTGTTCGGCCAGTTTGATCACGCGCCTCAAGTATGGATCGGTGATGTCCATGCCTGTCTCGGCGACATGCTTCTCACCGATCTCGCGCCCGTAGCTGCCCCACACGGTGCGTGCGAGCGCACTGGTGACATCTTCGGAAAGACCCATTGCCTTGCCCACTTCGCGGATCGCCATGCGCGGGCGGTAATGGATCACTGTGGCGGCAAGCCCGGCCCGATGGCGGCCATATTTGCGATAGATATACTGGATCACCTCCTCGCGCCGCTCATGCTCGAAATCAACATCGATATCGGGCGGCTCCTTGCGTTCCTCGGAGATGAAGCGATCGAACAACAGCTGGTGCCGTGCCGGGTCGACGCTGGTGATCTCGAGACAGTAGCACACTGCCGAATTGGCCGCCGAACCGCGCCCTTGGCACAGGATCGGCGGATCGACCCCGCGCGCATAATCGACGATATCCTTGATGGTGAGAAAATAGCGCGCGAGATCGAGCTTGCCGATCAGCGCCAGCTCGCGCTTCAGCGTGTCGCGCACGCTGTCAGGCACGCCTTCAGGATAGCGCCGGTCCGCACCCTTCCATGTTTCAGCTTCGAGATATTGCTGCGGCGTCATACCATCGGGATGGATTTCCTCGGGATATTCGTAGCGCAGTTCGTCGAGGCTGAACTGGCAGGCATCGGCCACTTCGCGTGAGGCAGAAATCGCATGCGGCCAACGCGCGAACAGGCGCTGCATTTCTTCCGGCGACTTCAGATGCCGCTCGGCATTGGCGGCGAGCAAGTGCCCGGCCCTGGCGACCGTGGTCTTGTGCCTGATCGCAGTCATCACGTCCTGCAACGGACGGCGCTCGGGCGCATGGTAATGCACGTCATTCGTGGCCAGCAGGCCAAGTCCATTGGCCCGTGCCAAGGCGTCGAGCCGGGTGATCCGCGCCACATCATCCCCGCGATAGAGGTAGCTGGCCGCAAGGAAGCGCAATGTCGGCAAACCCAGCGTCAGGTGCGGAAGCAATTCGGAAAAGCTGCCAGTGACCGTTTCCGACAACTCACGGCCGTCGAGCATCACGACATTGCCGGCCCAGGCGGGAATTGTGAAACGCGCTTGCAAATCATCGGGCGGCAGCAGAACCAGTTGCACGCCCTCTGCGTGCCCGGCGAGCATCGGTAGCGATATATCGCAAGCTCCCTTCTCCTGCCATTCGCCATCGATCGTCGCCATCCGCCCGGCGCTGATCAGCCGGCATAGCCGCCCATAGGCTGCACGGTCTTGTGGATAGGCAAGGAAGGCGAGGCCTTCGATCGTCTCGATCCTCGTGCCGATCACCGGCCGCAGCTTGAGCGCCTTAGCCTCGGTATGGATGCGCACCACGCCAGCCATCGAATTGACATCGGCGATCCCGATCGCATCGTAACCGAGCGCGCGGGCCTGGCTCACCAGGTCGACCGCATCGGATGCCCCACGCAGAAAGCTGAAGCAGCTCGCCAGCCCGAGTTCGACAAAGCGTGCACGCGCTGGCGGCTCAAGCGTATCGGGGTCGAGCTCGATCCGGCGTTTGGCAGGTGTCAGCGGTGCATCGGGCATGGTTTCAAGGCCAGCGACTGAATTCGGTCGGCCTTATGTTCACTATATGTTCTTATATAGACTTTCAACCGGAACATGCCCGGTTGAAGCACCACAGTGAAGGATCAGGCTGCCTTGCTTTTGCCCGATGCCGGCTTGCGCTTGAGCCGCTCGTGATAGAGATGGTCGACGATCGCCGGATGCATCGTGCCCTCGAAGGCAATTCCCGTAAACTCGCCATCGACCCACACGATCTTGCCCAGCGGCGTACGTACGCCGTCGATCCGCAGGCTGACCTTCTCGCCTTCTTCGGCGAAGCCATGGCGCCCCTTGATCTTGCAGCCGCCTTCGGAAACGTCGACCACTTCGACGTAGAGCGTGCGCGAACGCATCCGGCCCTGCACCAGCAGGTCGAGCCGCTTGCGATCTGAGGAGCGTGTCGAACCAGTTTCTTGCATTGGTTCTATATGCCGAAAAACCGTAAAGAAATGTCTATCACCAATTTCCGTTATTTTATCGTAACTTGGGCGTTAACCGTAAAGCCCGTGCAGATACCAGAGCGGCAAATCGCCGCGCTCGTCACCGGCGAGGCCGTGGCGATAGATCCAGTATCGCCGCCCCTTCTCGTCCTCGATACGATAGTAATCGCGCAGCCGCGCGCTGGAGCGTTCCCGCCACCACTCGGGCGCGATCCGCTCGGGCCCTTCCACCTTCACCACTTCGCGCACTGCGCCGCGCCAGCGGAACGAACGCGGATAGCCATCGGGCGTGGCATAGAGCACCGCGATAGCCTCGGGCCGGTCGAGCAGCTTGAGCGGGCGCTGATGAAACGCCAGCTCGCCTTGAGTGGCAGGTTCAGGTTCGAGCGGGGGCTGCCAGCGCTGCGCCCGCTCGGGCACATGGCTGGCATGCGGGACAGGGCGGCGCACCGCCTGCGGCCCAAGGCGGACGGTAAGCCGGTCGATACAGGCATTGAGCGATGTGCCATGCGATTCCGCCGCACTTTCGATATCGCGCTGGCCGAGTGCAAGCGGCTCGACCCAGCTGGCCCGCAAGCGCAGCAGTTCGATCCCGAAACCGGCATCCACACCATCCAGCTTGGCGCCGAACAGGCGACAGATATGCGCTGGATCGCGAGTGGATGCGGAAAGCTCAAGCGCACGGATGATGACTTCTCCATCGACCCGCCACAGCCCCAGCTCGAGCCGCCGAGCGCCCTCGCCCCGCCCTTCGAGTTCGCGCGTCATATCGGCGGCAAGGTCGCGCAGCACCTGGTCCAGCAGCTCGCGGTGACGGATCGGTTCGAGCAAGCGCCGCTCGACCAGTGGAATGTCCTGCGGCACGACCGGCAGCAGCGGCTCGGGCACGCGGCCAAGCAGCTGGTCCATCCGCACCAGCGGATTGGCCGAGGGTGACTTGCGGTTGCGGAAGCGGCGCTGCAGCGCGTCGCGCCCCACTCCGCCGAGTTCCCCAAGCCGCTTGAGCCCCAACCTGCGCAGCACGGTGAGCACATCGGGATCGAGACGCAACGCCGCCACTGGCAATTCGGCAAGGCGCATCGCGGCATCGTTGTCCGGGCCCAGAATCGCGCCATCCGGCCCGTAATGCGCGAGCGCCCATGCTGCACCGGCAGTGGGCGCGATCGCCAAACGAGCATTGAGGTCGCGTGCGGCAATTGCAGCGCGTGCATCGGCGATCAGGCGCCGCTCGCCCCCGAACAGATGCGCTACAGCCGTGACATCGACGACCAGCCCGTCGGGCGGGTCAAGCGCGCTCCATGGCCCCCAGCGTTGCGCCCACAACGCCAGCTTCTCCAGAAAGGCAAGGTCGCCTGCCGGATCGGATGGCGCGACGGCAATCGCGGGGCACAGGGTACGCGCATCGGCCAGCATCATGCCCGCGCGTGCACCGGCAGCTCGCCCTGCATCATTGGCTGCGGCGATGCGCGGACCATGCGCCGTTTCGGCAATCAGCACAGTGGGCGCGGCATCCGCGCCTTCACCGCGCCTGAAGCCGTTAGAGAGCCGCCAGCGATCGACCGCAAACTGCGCGAACCAGATCGACATGATCCGGCGCGGCGGCCCTTTCAGGGCTGTTGTGCGGTCGAGCGGCGGCGAGGCTGTTGCCGTCATCGCTCAAGCTCCATTCCCCGTGTGGATGCGACCGTGCACGGAACAGTTCGGCATACCAGGCAGGGTGGCCCGGCGCAGCCGCATTCCACCTTGCAGGAGCCGAAGGTGCAGCCGCGACTTTCCAGCGCATCCGCGCAGAGGAAAGCTCGGGCTGCGCTTCTAGCCGCACCAACCATAGTGGCACGCCATGCTTCTCCGCTGCGAGGCTGAGCCGACGCGAAGCGGTGAAATCCAGCGCGCGCGGATTGCCAGCGATTTCACCCAGCACGAACGCCAGGTCGCGGCAACGCAGTCCCTCTTCCAATGCGAACAGCGCGTCCTCCGGAGTCTGGGCTTCGACATGGATCAACCGGTGGCGCAATTCGGGTGGAAGCCCGTGGCGATAGGGGCGCCCGGTCAATCTCACCGCTGCACGATCCTGCACCCACAGCAGTTGGCGCCGGTCCTCTTGCGCCGGGCCGGATCGCCCGGCTGCTTTCAGCGCATCGCGCGCCAGGGCGAGCGCCAGCCCCGCCCCGCTCGCTTGATCGCCACTTGCAAAAACCTCGCTGTGCGCGGGCGCGGCCAAGCCCGGCCGCCAGCGCGGCAAGCGGGTACGCAGCAGCGCAGCGGCACCCTCGCCAGTGACAGCGAGCGGCGGCGTTTCCGGGGAATGGACGGCAGGATGGAGCATATGGGAACGACTCATTTGTTCTTATTATGTTCCATCCAGTCCCGATTCGCAATCGCGCACAAAAGAAAAGGGGCCGCCCGCAAGCGACCCCTTCGCAAATCATCCCAGACGCAGATCACTCATGCGGCGGATGGATCGGAACCATCAGTTCCTCCCCTGCGACATCGTCAACCACTTCAACGATTCCGCGCCCAAGGTGGCTACGGCTGCGGGAATAGAAGAAATAGACCAGCAACCCGAGCGCCCCCCAAGCCGGAAGGAACAGCATTGCAGCGCTGGGCAGGTTGAAGAACAGCAGGACACAACCGATGATCGTGAGCGGCGCAACCAGCCAAATTGCCGGCACCTTGAAATGGCGCTGGCGCGTCGGATCCTTCACCCGCAACACCATTACGGCCACCGCCACCATCAGGAATGCGTAGAGCGTACCGGCATTGGAAATGTCAGCCAGCTGACCGACAGGGAAAAAGGCTGCGGCAACCGCCACTGCGAGGCCGGTCATGATCGTCACGACGTGCGGCGTCTTGAACCTGGGATGCACGGTGCTCAGCTTCTCGGGCAGCAGCCCGTCACGGCTCATCACGAAGAAGATGCGCGTCTGGCCGAAAATCAGCACGAGAATGACAGACGGCAGCGCAAGGAAAGCCGCGATGCCCAGCATGTTGCCGATGCCAGAGAACCCGATCGCGCGCAGCACATGCGCCAGCGCCTCGTTCGAACAGACCAGCGCCTCGGCGTGTTCCGGCATGGCGCATTGCCGCGCCAGTTCTGCCGATCCAGCCTCCAGCGGGAATCCGGCGGCATCCATGATCGGCTGTCCGCCTAGCGTGCCAATGGCACCAGCAGCCACGAGGATGTAGAACACGGTGCAGAACAGCAGCGAACCGACCAGACCGATTGGTACGTTGCGCTGCGGGTCCTTGGTTTCTTCTGCCGCGGTCGAAACCGCGTCGAACCCGACATAGGCGAAGAACATAGTCGCCGCCGCGCCAACCGCACCGACGCCCGTACCCCAGCCACCGAACAGGCCCGCAGGTAAGAAGGGGTTGAACTTCTCCGCGCTGAATTCGGTGCTGCTGAGCGTGAGCGCGATGAAGGCCGTCAGCGCAGTCACCTTGATCGCCACCAGGATGGCATTGACCTTGGCGCTTTCGCTGGTGCCAATCACCAGCAGGCCGGTGATGAGCAGTGCGATCACCAATGCAGGCAGGTTGATCAGCCCGCCTTCTGCACCGCCCAGTGCCAGCGGCCCCGCGCTCAGCCAGCTAGGTAATTGTATGCCCAAGAACTCGTTGAGGATCGTACCGGTAAAATAGCCTGACCAGCCAACCGAAACGGCGCTGGCGGCAATCGCATATTCCATGATCAGCGCCCAGCCGACGGTCCATGCGAAGAACTCGCCAATGGTCGCGTAGCTGTAGGTGTAGGCGCTACCGGCCACCGGGATCATCGCTGCGATCTCGGCATAGCAGAGCGCAGCAACGATGCAGACAAGACCGGCAATGGCGAATGCAACCATCAGTCCGGGCCCGGCCTTTTGCGCGCCGACTGCGGTCAGCACGAAAATCCCCGTGCCGATAACGCAACCGATCCCCAGCAAGGTGAGCTGCAACCAGCCCAGCGTACGATGCAACGACTTCTTCTTCGCCGTCGCAAGAATTGCGTCGAGCGGCTTAACCCGGTCCAATAGCATAGAGCACTCCCCAATCAGGGGAGGAGATCCCTATCCTCCCCGACGGGAACACAGTTACCCTTCATTCGCCGGCAAGGAAAACGAATTCCTAGGCCGAAAGGCCGCTCACCATGATCCCGATCAGCGCCGCCGGGCACAGATAGCGCACCAGGAACCGCCAGAGCTTGTGTAGAGCCCCATCGAGCCCGTTCTCGCGATCGATCAACTTGGGATCGGCAACCCAGCCCACGAAGATGCAGGTGAGCAGTGCACCGATCGGCATGAACAGCTTCGACGTCACGCCATCGAGCGCGTCGAAGAAATTGGCCTCCGCGAACAGCGGAATGAGGGCAAGCGGCCGAAAATCGGCCATGTCGTTGAACGAAAATGCCGCCAGCGATCCCAGAACTGCGGCGCCCATTCCGACAATCAGCACGCTGGTTACACGAGAAATGTCGAAACGCTCCATCATCCACGATGTCGGGACTTCAAGCAGCGAAACCGAGCTAGTCAGTGCGGCGAAGGCAACCATCACGAAGAAGGCCACACCCACCAGCGAACCGATGGGCATGTTCTGGAAAGCCACCGGCAAGGACTGGAAAATCAGTCCCGGACCCGCGCTGGCGGACAGGCCTGCCGCAAACACAATCGGGAAGATGCACAGCCCAGCGATGAGCGCGACGGCGGTATCGGCACTAGCGATGATACCCGAGGTCTTGCCCAGATTGACGTCACGCCCCGCATAGGCGCCATAGGTGATCATGCCAGCCACACCCAGCGAAAGCGAGAAGAACGCCTGCCCGACGGCGGCAAGCATCACTTGCGGGGTCAGCTTCGAGAAATCGAAGGTAAACAGATAGTCGACCGTCTCGCTCGCAGCGCCGGTCGCGAAACCATAGACGGTGATCAGGATGAGCAAGACGAAGAATGCGGGCATCATCCAGGTCGCCACCCATTCGATACCCTTCGATACGCCGCGCGCCACGAAATACACAGTGATGCCTAGGAACAGCAGTTGGAGCCCGACCATCAACTGACCGTCACCGAACAGGCCGGGCAACAGGCTTTCGATGTCCTCGGCCGGGCGGCCCTGGAACGCACCGCCCATAACCCCGGTATGGAAAAGGTCGTTGATGAATACGCCAACGTAATAGAGCACCCAGCCGCCGACCACGCAGTAGAAACTCAGGATCAGGAACGCAGCGAAGACGCCGATCGAGGCGAAGATGTCCCAATGCTTCGATGCGCCGCTTTCGATCGCCAAGCGGCGCACGCTCTCAGGCGCAGAAGCCTGGCCGTGCCGCCCGATCAGAGTCTCCGACAGCAAGACTGGCAAACCGATCAGCAGCACACAGAGGATGTAGAAGAGCACGAAGGCGCCGCCGCCATTCTCGCCCGCTTCCGCAGGAAAGCGCCAGAGATTTCCCAAACCAACCGCGGCTCCGATCGCAGCCAATGCAAAAGCAGTTCGCGATGACCAGCCCTCACGCTTCGTTGCGGTGGTTCCGGAATTGTTAGCGGGTGCTGCAACCATCTGTATTCCCTTATATCATTGACGTGGCGACCTGCGGAAGGTGGTTACTGCCCCGATTTGCCAGTCCAGTCGAGCGGGCATTTGCGCAAATCCCCGGCTGGGCTAAAAGCGCGCCATGTCCACGACTTTCCAACTCGACACGGCAACCAGCCGTTCCCACCCCACACCGCAACCGATGCGGCGGCTAACCGTTCCCGCAATCAGGCAGCGCAAGAAGGATGATGTGACCGAGCAGCCCATCGTGATGCTTACCGCATACACGGCGCGCCAGGCGCAACTGCTCGACACGCATTGCGATATCCTGCTGGTGGGGGACTCGCTCGGGCAGGTGATCTACGGGCTCGATTCAACGGTGCCCGTCACGCTCGAAATGATGGCAAACCATGCTGCGGCGGTGGTCCGGGGCTCCTATCACTCGGTGGTGGTGGTCGACATGCCCTTCGGCTCCTACGAAGCGTCGAAGGAAAAGGCCTTTGAAAGCGCAGCCTACCTGCTCAAGGCGAGCGGCGCTGCGGCAGTGAAACTGGAAGGCGGCGCGGCAATGGCCGAAACGGTCGCGTTCTTGAACCAACGCGGCATCCCGGTGATGGGCCATGTCGGGCTGACCCCGCAGGCGGTCAATGTTCTGGGCGGCTATGGTGCGCGCGGACGCAGCGATGCGGAAGCCGAAAAAATCGTCAATGACGCCAGGGCGCTCGACGAAGCCGGTGCCTTTGCGATCGTGATCGAAGGGGTGGTTGAACCGATTGCGATCGAGGCTACCAGGGCTGTTTCCTGCCCCACTATCGGTATTGGAGCATCGGCCCAGTGCGACGGGCAAGTGCTCGTAACCGAGGACATGCTGGGCATGTTCGACCGCGTGCCGCGCTTCGTAAAACGCTACGAGGACATTGCCGGCATCATCGAGAAGACCGTCGCCCAATATGCGGAGGAAGTGCGCAATCGCAGTTTCCCGACCGAAGACCAGACCTACCAGCCCAAGGCCTGACGAGACCATGCAAACATTGATCCGCTACTACGGCTTCTCGCTGGCCTTCTCTTCCGTCTGCCTTGCGCTTGCGGTTTGGTACGGCTGGGCCAGCACTGAAAACATCACTGCCACCCTGGGCATCCTTTGGATCGTTTTCGTCCTGTCGATCCTCGAAGTCTCGCTCAGCTTCGACAATGCAGTGGTCAATGCCACCGTACTGCGGAACATGGATCCGGTGTGGCAGCGCCGCTTTCTCACTTGGGGCATCCTTATCGCAGTGTTCGGCATGCGCATCGTGTTTCCGATCGCCATCGTTGCCATTGCAGCAAAGCTGGGACCGATCGATGCGATCAACTTGTCGCTCAACAATCCGGAGGAATACCAAAGGATCGTATCCGCGGCCCATATCGGGATTGCCGGGTTCGGTGGCGCGTTCCTTGCGATGGTCGGGCTCGTCTTCTTTTTCGAGGAAGACAAAGAGATTCACTGGATCGCGGTGCTTGAGCGCAACATCAATCGCTTTTCGACCGTTCCAGCTGTCGAAATCGGCCTCGTGCTGGCGCTGATCTATGGCGTGTCGACCATGCTCAGCCCTGAAGATGCGAATACCTTCCTGACGGCGGGCATACTGGGACTGCTTACCTATATTGGTGTGAACGCAATCGCTGCCCTGCTGGAGCAGCACGAGGCGAAAAAGCGTACCGCCGGGGTTATCGTAAAGTCAGGCCTCGGCGGGTTCCTTTACCTCGAAGTGCTCGATGCTAGCTTCAGCTTCGACGGCGTGATCGGCGCCTTCGCACTCTCGAACAACATGATCATCATCGCGCTGGGCTTGTCTGTGGGCGCGATCTTCGTGCGTTCGATCACGATCCACCTGGTGCAGACCGGCACGCTGGCGCAGTACCGCTATCTCGAACACGGCGCATTCTGGGCGATCATCGTGCTCGGCGCGATCATGCTGCTATCGGCCAAGTTCCACATTCCCGAAACTATCACCGGCCTGATCGGGGCGACGCTGATCGGCCTGTCGTTCTGGTGGTCAGTGCGGCATAACCGCCGCGAAGGCAGCGGAATGATCGATCTCAATGCCGCGCAAGACGGCTAGCCAGCGGCGCTGCCATCAGAAGTTGCAGCAGGTGATAGAGCAATAGCGGTGCGATCACGAAGCCCGCGACCTCGGGCTTGAAGAGGATCGCAGCAAGCGGCGCCCCGATTGCCACGCTTTTCTGCGCGCCCGCATACATGAAGGCCTTTCGGTCGGAGCGAGGATAGCCGAGCAGTCCTCCGGCCCACCAAGCCGCCAGATGGGCCAGCAGCAGGAACGCGACGGTCAGCGCGAGCAGCCATGCCCAGATTGCCCCGCCGAACATATGGAGCAAGCCCTGCTCGACTGCACCCGACATAGCCACATAGACCGCAATCCCGATTACGGTCCGATCGAGCCACACGATCCGCGCCTTGCGTTCGCGCACCCATTCTCCGGTCCAATCCTGCAGCGCCTGGCCGATCATGAACGGCAGCACGAGGATCATCCCGATGCGGATAATCGCTTCATAGCCGACATCCACAGCCGCGCTGCCGGCCATCAGTGCAAACAGCGGCGCGGTGACAAACACGCCGGCGATGTTGACCAGCGCCGCCCCCACCACGGCAAGCGCGATATTGCCGCCCGCCAGCGTCGTGTAGGAAGTCGCCGACTGGATGGTCGATGGCAGGGTGCCGAGAAACAGGAAGCCCAGCGCCACAAGCGGCGGCAGCAGCGGCGTCGCCACTGCCGCGAAGCCCATCCCGCCCAGTGCCATCACGCCGAAAACCCACAGCATCAGCGGGACGAAATAGCGCCAGTTCCGCAGCCCCAGCGCAATCTCGCCGCGAGGGACACGCATCCCGTTGACAAGGAAAAGCAGGAAGATGCCGATACTCGAGATCAGCCTGGCCGTTTCGCGCAACTCACCTTCCGCCGGCAGGGCGAGCGCCAGCAAGGTCGCCACCAGCAGGACTGCGATCATCGGGTCAGCGAGGAGCGAGAGGCGCGAACGCATCCCCGACAACTGCCCGCATGGTGCAGGCTTGTCGAGTGGCGACCGCCTTGCCTTCCCCCGTCAGGCCTGCAGCCCGTATTGCCTAAGCAGGTCGTAAAGCGTCGGGCGGCTGATCCCCAGCATCTTGGCGGTGCTGGAAATATTGCCTTCGCTGCGCGCCAGCGCATGGCGGATCACGCGCCGATCTGCATCCTCGCGTGCGCTCTTGAGGTTGAGCACATCGTCGCGATCCTCACCGTTTTCCTGAAGGTCGAGATCGCCCGCGCCGACCAATTTGCCATCGGCCATGATCACCGCGCGCTTCACGCGGTTTTCGAGCTCGCGCACATTTCCGGGCCAATGCCATTCGTCGATCGCGGCCAGAGCATCGGGCGCGAAGCCGCTAACCTGTGGGTTCATTTCATTAGCGAAGCGCTTGAGGAAGGCCTTGGCCAGAAGCGTCGCATCGCCATGCCGCTCCGCTAGGGTCGGGACCTTCACCACGATCTCGGCCAGGCGATAGAACAAGTCCTCACGGAAAGTGCCCTGTGCGCACATTGCCTCGAGATCCTGGTGCGTGGCGCATACGATGCGGGTGTCGACCTCGATCACCTTGCGCCCGCCCAGCCGCTCGATGGTGCGTTCCTGCAGGAAGCGCAGAAGCTTCACCTGCAGCGACAGCGGGATATCGCCCACTTCGTCAAGGAACAGCGTGCCGCCTGCAGCATTTTCGATTTTGCCTTCGGTCGTCTTGACCGCACCGGTGAAGGCGCCCTTCTCATGGCCGAATAGTTCGCTTTCAAGCAGGTTTTCCGGGATCGCCGCGCAGTTGATCGCGATGAAAGGACCGCGCGCGCGGTCGCTAGATTCATGCAGCCCCTTGGCGAGCAGTTCCTTGCCGGTCCCGCTGGCGCCAAGCAGCATCACTGAGACATTGGTCTTGGCGACGCGCTCGATCGTGCGCGCGACCTTGACCATCTCCGGAGCTGCGGTGATCAGCCCGCCCAGCACGCGATTGTCATCGCCCGAGCGGTCCTTCAGCCTGCGGTTTTCCTGCTCGATCTGGTGCAGGTTGAAAGCGCGGCGCACGATCAAGCCTAGCGCCTCGATATCGACCGGTTTCTGGTAGAAATCATAAGCTCCGCGTTCGATCGCATTTAGCGCGCTTTCGCGCGCGCCATGGCCCGATGCGACGATGACCTTGGTGTCGGGCTTCAGTTCCATGATCGCATCCAGCACGGCAAAGCCTTCGCTGGTGCCATCCGGATCGGGCGGAAGGCCGAGATCGAGCGTAACGACAGCGGGTTCGACCTGGCGCAACGCGGCAATTGCGCCTTCGCGATCGGTCGCCTGGACGACTTCGAAGTCGTCATAGGCCCACTTGAGCTGCGCCTGCAGGCCCTCGTCGTCTTCCACGACCAGCAATGCGGGTTTCCTGTCGGCCATCACGCCACCTCACTCTTGAATTGATTGTCTTGGCCCAGCAGGTCCGCCGCCGCTGCGAGCGGCAGGCTCACGATAAATCTTGTGCCGAGGCCCTCGCGGCTTTCGACGTTCAGCCGACCGCCCATCGCACGCACCAGTTCGCGCGCCTCGAAGGCACCGATACCGAAGCCGCCATCCTTGGACGAGACGAAGGGCTTGAACAGGCCGCCGCGCACGAATTCGGGCGTCATTCCCGAACCACTGTCGACGATTTCAATTCGGCCGTTGAGCCCGTCGCTCGAAATATCGAGATAGACCGGGGCATCGGAGGCACTTGCGTCGATCGCATTCTGCACCAGGTGCTGCAGCGCCTGTTCCAGCGCTTCGGCGTCTCCCTGCACCACGCACAGCTCATTGCGCGTGAGCTTCACCGGATGGATCGTGCCAAAGCGTTGCACGAGCCGCTTGGCGACCGCGCCCAGATTGCCTTCGCGACCGCCGCCAACCTTGCCGGTGCCGTAACGCCCCAGTCGCGCCAACAAGGTCTGAAGCTTGTCGGCGCTGTTGCGCAGGGTGATCAGCATGTCGGCACGGAAATCTGGGTTCTCCGCATGCTTCTCGGCATTGCGGGCAAGCAACGTAAGCTGGCTGGCGAGGTTCTTGATGTCATGCATCACGAAAGCGATGCGTCGGTTGAACTCGTCGAACCGCGCCGCTTCCATTAGCGCCTGCTGCCCCGCCTGCTCGGCCAGATAGCTGGCCAGCTGGCGCCCGGCGGCGCGAAGCAGGTCGAAGTCTTCCCAGTCGAGCGCGCGAGCAAGCGGCGGGCGCGCCAGCACGACGACACCTGCAAGCCGTTCGAAATGGATCAGCGGCACCACCGCCCAGGCAGCTGGCGCGGCGCGCAGCCATTGGGGCATGTCGTCCGCTTCCGACGCGGTGCCAACGCGAGCGCGCAGCGCATCTATGTCGAAGACGAATTCGCTGCGCTCGAGCAGGCCCGCAAAGCGATATCCAGCGGCCGGCGACGGCACATCGAGGTCGGGCCATTGCCAGCGTGCAACCAGTTCAAGCTCCGCCTCCTCGTTAGGGGCAAGCAGGATGCCGGCGGGACTGTCGGTAATATCGGCCATAGCCTTCACCGCGCGTTCTTGCAGGCTCCCGCCCGATGCCCCGCCGCGACCCATTGTCTCGGTGAAGCGGAGCCACTCGGCGCGATAATCATAGCGGTGATGGAAAAGGTGTTTGGCGAGCATGACGCGAAGCCAGCCACGTGCCCGCGCTGATGGCAGCCAGATGATCGCGGCGACGCTGGCCATGACGAGGAAGCCGACCTGCGTAACCCGGCCAAGATCGCCGCCAAGCAGGGCGAGCGACCGCGTCACAACCACCATCACAAGCAAATAGCCGCCGATGAGCAGCAGCGACAGGCTTCGAAAGGCAACCGCCCGCGAAGGGCTGAACCGCAAACCAGCCGTGGCAGGGTGGCTGCCGATTGCCAGCGCGATCGTAAGCAAGCCCATGAGCGATCCACGAAGCGCTAGGAGCAGTTCGGGCGATTCGCTGCTCAGGTAGGCAACGGTGTGCAGATTGAGGTCGTAAAGCCAGATCCCGGCCAGTGCGATCGCGCTCCAGCGCAGCAAACGCTGCGAGGCCGCCGCCGCACCTGCGTAGAGGTTGTGCAACAGCACCAGCGCGCCGATCGAAACAAGGACATGGAGCACGGCGGCACTCTGGAATGTCAGGACGACGAATTCGGCCGGGACTGCCAGCCGCATCGACAGGATCATCAGCGGAAGTTGGGAAAGCTCGACGAGGAACAGGGTGATCACGAGCGGGCGGATCGGCCGCAGGCTCTCATCACGCCCGTCATTCGCGAACAGTCGGAACAACAGATAGATAAGGGAAATGTTGCGCGCTGACTCAGCCAGTTCGGCTGCCAAAGATACCGGCGTCAGCGCCGCAGCCAGCCCTGACCACAGCCCGGTGAGCGCAACGGCAACTATGGCCGCATGCCGGTCGAGCCGCGAACGGTCGCCCTTGCGCAGGATCCACAGCGCCGCAGCTATGCAGGCGATTGCGCCCAGCACATTGCTGGCTAGCCCTACTGTCGCGAACAGCCCTGTTTCGACTACCGGCATCAAGCGAGCACCGCCTTGAGCCGGGCGCGCGAAAGCACGCGCGTCAATATGCGCTGTTCATCGCGATTGTTCAGGCTCTGCATCACCACGTACCGGCGCCTCATCATTCGAAGGACTAAGCCTAAGGCCGAGGTGTGAAATGTCGGTAAACTTTACACTAGGTTTGAAATGCCAGCTTTCCTGCGGGTTTGCAGGGTTGATCTCAGGTTAACTCGGCGAAGTTTTCCGCGAGATCGCTCCTAGCGCTGGGGACTGAATTCGAACGGTGTTACGCCGCGCGCCACGCGGTCGACCCGCAGCGGCGCACCTCTGGGCGGGAGCGAACGCTGGCGGCACCCCTCGCGATAGCATCGCGCGCAACCTAGCCCGATTGGCTGCGCGGCCGCTTGGTCGAGCGATATTCCCTTGGCCAGCGTCAACTGCCCGCCAAACCGTGCCTCCACGCCCAGCACGATAACAAATGTCGCGTCTTCACCCGCACCAATCGCTTCGACCGTCCTCGCGATAGTAAGCCAATGAGCCGGCCCGGAATCTGCACCTTCGACCATGACCGGTTGTACGCAGAATTCGCCGCGCCGTTCGAAGGCCTTGTGCGCAACCCACAGCGGACATGTAGCCTCGCTTTCGAGAAGCGTCGCGCCACTCGCACCGGAGAAACGCTTCGAGAATTGGCCCGCCCGGTCGAGCCGCGCCATGAAGAAAGGCAGTCCACGCTGCCCAACCCGCTGGAGCGTGGTGAGCCTATGCGCCAATTGTTCGAAACTGACGCCGAAACGGCGCTGCAGGACGGTGAAATCATATCCCGTCTGCTCGCAGGCACGGAGAAAACGGCCATATGGCATCAGCAGGGCAGCGGCGAAATAGGCGGTGAGGTGCCGTTCGAACAACTGGCGCGCGGCATTGTCGTCGAGCTGGGCACCGGCCACAAGCTTGGATATCGCTTCTCGCTGCTCGAGCGAGACGAGCTGCGACGCGATCTGGAAATTGCGCGAGGATCGGTCGAGCATCTCGGAGAGTTGCAGCTGGCGCGCATGGAGGTCGAGCCGGCGAAGGGCATCGGGCATGACATCGAGCGGCAGGATCCGTACAGTCAGTTGATGCCTTTCGCGTAGCCGCTCGGTCAGGGCCGCACCAAGGTCGCCATGGGACAGGCGCAACTCGTCGGCAAGTTGCTCCGCTGCATGATCGAGATCGGCGAAATGGTTGCGCCATCGCTCGATCTCCCGCCGTGATGCGACAAGCGAGTCATTGACTCCGCCCGCATCCTGACCGCTACGGTCGTAGAGCCGCGCGAGGGCCGCCGCGGCCTGCGGAGCGACTGCCAGCAATTCGCTGACTTCGTCCCGGTCGATCCCCAGATCGGCGAAACGTTCGTCGGCAAGGCGCCGCGCCATACCGTCGACCCCGCCAATCGCTTCATCTTCCCGCAGCGAACGGGGATCGAAGTCGAACCGCTCAATCACCTGCATCAGCACCCGCGCGGAAAGCGGACGCTGGTTCCGCTCGATCAGATTGAGGTAACTCGGGCTAATTCCAAGTGTGGCGGCCATGGTCGCCTGGGTCAGCCCCTCGCGTTTGCGCAGGCGACGCAGAGCCGGGCCAGCAAGGAGCAGGTTCTCGGTCATATTTGTAAATATATTTACATTTTTACACTCTGAAAAGCCCAAACCTGCTCATTGAGACAAGATATTTTGTAATTTTTTCTGTTGTCCGGGCGATTCGTACGTCATTCCTGTTCGCGAGGGGCACCTTCCCGCCCCGTCAGGAGACAGCAAATGACTTACCAGGCCACCATCGCCGATCTGCGCAAGACCATCACAACGAATGGCTCGCCGTGGAATGCGATTGATGCCGAGAGTGCCGCGCGCATGCAATTCCAGAACCGCTTCCGCTCGGGTCTCGACATCGCCAGGTACACCGCGAAGATCATGCGCGCTGACATGGCGGCCTATGATGCCGATCCTGCCAATTACACCCAGTCGCTGGGCTGCTGGCACGGCTTCATCGCCCAGCAGAAGATGATCAGCATCAAGAAGCATTTCGGCAGCACCAAGCAGCGTTACCTCTACCTGTCGGGCTGGATGATTGCCGCGCTCCGTAGCGAATTCGGGCCGCTTCCCGACCAGTCGATGCATGAGAAGACCTCGGTTCCCGCTCTGATCGAGGAACTCTACACCTTCCTGCGCCAGGCCGACGCACGCGAACTGGGCATGATGTTCCGCGATCTGGATGCTGCGCGCGAGCGTGGCGACGAAGTTGAAGCAAAGCGCATCGAACATGCAATCGACAGCTACGAAACGCATGTCGTCCCGATCATCGCGGACATCGACGCCGGTTTCGGCAATGCCGAAGCGACGTATTTGCTCGCCAAGAAGATGATCGAAGCCGGCGCTTGCGCCATCCAGCTTGAAAACCAGGTTTCCGACGAAAAGCAATGCGGCCACCAGGACGGCAAGGTCACCGTTCCGCATGAGGACTTCCTGCAGAAGATCCGCGCGGTTCGCTATGCCTTCCTCGAACTCGGTGTCGATGACGGGATCATCGTTGCCCGCACCGACTCGCTCGGCGCTGGCCTGACCAAGCAGATCGCTTTCTCGAAGGAAGCAGGCGACCTGGGCGACCAGTACAATTCCTTCCTCGATTGCGACGAGGTCGAAGCAGGCCAGATCGGCAATGGCGACGTGCTGATCACCCGCAACGGCAAGCTGCTGCGCCCCAAGCGCCTGCCCAGCAACCTCTACCAGTTCCGCTCGGGAACGGGTGAAGACCGCTGTGTGCTCGATTGCATCACTTCGCTCCAGAACGGCGCAGACCTGCTGTGGATCGAAACCGAAAAGCCGCATATCGGCCAGATCGGCGGGATGGTGAACCGCATTCGTGAGGTCATTCCCAATGCCAAGCTGGTCTACAACAACTCGCCCAGCTTCAACTGGACGCTCAACTTCCGCCAGCAGGTGTTCGACGCATGGACCGAAGCAGACAAGGACGTTTCGGGCTATGACAGGGCCAAGCTGATGAGCGCGGACTATGACGGCAGCGAACTCGCCGCTGAAGCCGATGAACGCATCCGTACCTTCCAGAAGGACGCGGCGGCGCAGGCAGGCATCTTCCACCATCTCATTACCTTGCCGACCTATCACACGGCTGCACTCAGCACCGACAATCTCGCCAAGGAATACTTCGGCGACCAGGGCATGCTGGGCTACGTCAAGAACGTCCAGCGGCAGGAAATCCGCCAGGGTATCGCCTGCGTGAAGCACCAGAACATGTCTGGCAGCGACATCGGCGACGACCACAAGGAATATTTCGCTGGCGAAGCGGCCCTAAAGGCAGCTGGCAAGGACAACACGATGAACCAGTTCGAGGCTGCGTAACGCGCAGCCTTGAGGGAGAACGACTATGACCGATAGCGAAACCAAGCCGAGCGAACCGGGACGTGCGAGGGCACTGCTCTCAACCGCGGACTTCAAGCTGCTTCGCCGTGCGCTCGAAAGCTACGCCCGGACCACAGAGGACCGCGACGAATTGGCCAAGATCAATGCGCTTCATCACCGACTCGGCAATTATGGCTAAGTAACCCTTTTCGGGGCGCCCCCTTCGCCCCGTTACCATTCTCCTGGGGAGGAGACACGGCCGTCGGTGCACCCCCCGCACCGGCGGCCGTCAGATGTCTGGGATGGACCGAATTGACGACCTACATGCCGTAGGTCGTGACCAGCAGCACCGAAAGCACAGTGACCATCAGGAACACCAGTGGCACGCCAGTACGAATGTAGTCGTTGAACTGGTAGCTGCCTTCGGACATGATCAGCATGTTCGTCTGGTAAGCTACCGGAGTCGCGTAACAGAGGTTGCAGCCGAACAGCACGGCCAGGATCAGCGGCTCCGGTGGCAGGCCGAGCTGGGTCGCGATCTTGAAGGCAATTGGCGTGCCCACTGTTGCGGCCGTAGCGTTCGAAGCGAAATTGGTCAGAAGCGTCACGAACAGCATGATCGCCGCCAACACCGCAGCGGGCGGCAAGTGCTGCAACCCCATCGCCAGTGCCTCGCCCAGCCATTCCGCAGCACCGCTTTCGAGCACGATGCGCCCGATCGCAATGCTGGCGGCAACGAGCACGATCACTCTCGCGGAAAGGGCGCGCCCTACCCGGTCGAACTTCACGCAGCCGGTCACGAACATCAGGATTGCGCCTGCCAGCGCCGATATCGCGATCGGGAAGATGCCAATTGAGGCAGTAAAGACCGAGAAGATCATGATCGCCGCAGCGAGCAGCGCCTTCGACTTGCGCGGCAGTTCGCGCGCGCCCTCGAGCATCAGCAGGCTGTCGGCATCGGCGAAATCCTGCAGGCTGCCGGGCAGGCCCATCACCAGCAACACGTCGCCTTCCGAAATCCGCAAGTCGCCGCCCTGGCTGTATTGGTCGCGCTCGCCCATCAGCCTTTCGGGCCGGTGGATTCCCAACACGGCAACGCCGTAAAGATCGGCGATGCCCGAAGTCGGCAGTGTCCGGCTGATAAGCCGCGAGTCGGCAGTTACCGTCATCTCGACGACGGTGATATCCTGCCCCTTGGCCGCGGATTCGCGCCGGATACGGTCGACCACCCAACTTGGCGCGAGATGCCCCTTGAGAACGCGCATCGCATCCTCGAGCGCTTCGTGTGTGCCCGATATGTGGAGACGCTGTTGCGGCTGGAGCGGACCACTTGGGTGGTCGTGAAAGCGAATATCCCCCGGCAGGCGCGGCAGGATGGAAGAAAGCTCGACCCCCGCCAGCGAGCTGTCCGGCGCAATCCTGAGGCGGGTATGGAAGCGCCGTTGGACGGCCTTGCTTTCCACGCTGTTGTCACCCAGCAGGCGCGGCATCACCAACCATAGATAGGGCAGCGCTATCAGCGCCGCGATCAGTACGATCGGCGTGTAATGGAACACGCCCATTGTTGGCATGCCCAGGTCGACGGCAATCGAAACCACAAGGATATTGGTTGAAGTGCCGATCGTTGTCGCCATGCCGCCGATCAACACCGCCGCGTTGAGCGGAATGAGTGTTTTCGATGCAGGCATTGCCCCGCGCGCGGCCAGCGCCACGAAAATCGGCATCAGCAACACCAGAACAGGCGTGTCGTTGACGCCCATCGACAAGAACAAGGCCAGCAGCAATGATACGAGCAGCCCAAGCTGCAAGTTGATTTTGAAAACCCGCTCCAGCAAGCGCGCTGCCGGTTCGAGCGCCCCAGTCACGACCAGGCCGCGCCCCATGATCATCAGTGCGCAGATCGTGATCAATGCGTAATGGCCGAAGCCCGAGAAGGCGAGCGCAAGCCCGTCGGTGGGGTTGGTACCTTCAAGCGGGAAGAAATAAAGTCCCACCGCAATTACTGCGATCGTGAGCAGCGAAATGATCTCGACCGGCATGCGCCCGCGCGCGAACGCAACGAACATCGCCAGCGTCACCGCCATCGCTGCCATGGCATGGAAGGAAGGTAAGGCCAGCATCGCTAACCGCATGAATCCCAAAGGCTGGATGAAAAGACAAGGCCTTTTCCCAAAAGCGCTGGTTGCGGCGCCTGAGACGAGCGGCAATGGTCTCTTTGCGGGATAACCGCATGAGAGGAAAACGAGATGAAGGCACTGGTATTCAACGGGCCGCGGGACATCCGCTATGACAGCTATGCCGACCCCGAGTTACGCAGCCCCAACAGCGCCATATTGAAGGTCGAAAGCTGTTCGATCTGCGGCAGCGACCTCCACATGTATCACGGCGCGCATATCGGCTCGACCGACTATGCCGCTGAGGCACCCAAATTCTGCTGCGGGCATGAATTCATCGGCGAAGTGGTCGAAACGGGCGCGGAAGTGCACGGCTTCCGCGTTGGCGAGAAAGTGCTCGCTGCGGGCGGCACTGGCTGCGGGAGATGCCCGGCCTGCCGTACGGGCAATGCTGGCGCCTGCCGACATGCGACTGCGTTCGGAATCGGTCCGACGCTGGAAGGCGGCCAGGCTGAGTTCGTCTGCGTGCCCAATGCCGACGCCACGCTCTACAGCCGCGAAGGGCTTTCGGACGAGCACGCCATGCTGCTGACCGATGCCATGGCCACCGCCTATTTCGGCCTGACCCGCGCCGAACCCATGCCCGGCGGGTCAGTGGCGGTGATCGGACTCGGCCCGATCGGGCTTATCGGAGTAGAGCTGGCCTACCTTCTCGGCGCCTCGCAGGTCTTTGCTATCGATCCTGTCGCCTCGCGCCGTGCGATGGCCGAAAAACTTGGTGCTACCGCTCTGGCACCCGGACCGGAACTTGTGGCGCAAGTGCAGGAATTGACGGGCGGTCGGGGCGCACAGTCCGTGTTCGAAGCATCGGGAGCAAGCGGTGCCATCGCCAGTGCGCTGCCGCTGGTCGCTTCTCGCGGGAATGTGTCGTTTATCGGCATACCCGAACCTGAAGACACGCTTCCACTGCCGCTGATCATGTTCAAGCATGTGACCGTACGCGGCGGAATTTGCGACGTGACCAACATGTGGCCGCACCTGGTTCCTCTGGTACAGGAAGGCCGCCTCAAGGCATCCGGGCTGTTCAGCCACCAATTCAATCTGAGCGAAGGCGCGGACGCTTACTCGCTTTTCGACAGTCGCGAAGACGGCGTGATCAAGATCCGTATAGATGTGACTTGATGCGGCGCGCGAGCGCCGCTAACAGCCGCGCTCCCGCAAGCAGTGCCCCTGTGGTGGAATTGGTAGACGCGCTCGACTCAAAATCGAGTTCCTTACGGAGTGCCCGTTCGAGTCGGGCCAGGGGCACCACTGCTACTTCAAAGCAACTTGTGCCCTACTGCTTCGCTACTTGAGGGCGGTTTGCGCCCTACCGCTTCGCTACTTGAGGGCGGTTTGCGCCCTACCGCTTCGCTACTTTAGGGCGGTTTGCGCCCTACCGCTTCGCTACTTTAGGGCGGTTTGCGCCCTACCGCTTCGCTACTTTAGGGCGTTGGCAAGCAGCTTGTGCAGCTTGGAATGCAGCGCATCGTTGGCGGCTAGCACCTGGCGCGCAGCGATAGGTTCCGAACGCCCGCGGAAGTCGCTTACAAAGCCGCCAGCTTCGCGCACCAGCAGGCAGCCCGCCGCCGTGTCCCAATCGCTCAGGCCAGTTTCCCAGAAGCCGTCGAACCGGCCAGCGGCGACCCATGCAAGATCGAGCGAAGCCGCGCCAAAGCGGCGGATACCCGCCACATTGGGGCCGATCGCACCGTAGATCTTCATCCATTCGGCCGCATCGCCCGCCCCCTGGAACGGAATGCCGGTGGCGATGAGCGCTTCGTGCATCTGCGAGCGCGCCGAAACCCTTAGGCGGGCGTCCTGCAGCCATGCACCGCGCGTTTTTTCTGCCCAGAAGGTCTCGTCGGTGATCGGCTGGTAGATCACCCCGGCCGTCACTTCACCCCAACCCGATCCATCGAGCTTGGGCTCCTGCACCGCGATCGAAATTGCGAAATGCGGGATGCCGTGCAGGAAGTTGCTCGTGCCATCGAGCGGGTCGATGACCCAGCGCGGCTTGCTCGGATCGCCTTCGATCTCCCCGGCTTCCTCAAGCTTGAAGCCCCAATCGGGCCGCGCCTGCAGCAGTTCGTCATAGATCGTACGCTCGGCGCGCATATCGGCCTTTGAGACGAAATCCGCCGGCCCCTTGCGGCTGACCTGCAAGTGTTCGACTTCGCCGAAGTCGCGCCGCAACCGGCCACCCGCCTTGCGGGCAGCCTTTTCCATTACGCGGATGAGGCCGGAGATCGCTGCCACGTGATTAGCTCGCCTTGCCGACGTAGGACTGTTCGTAGACGTCGACCACGATGCGCGTGCCGCTTTCGATATGCGGCGGCACCATGATGCGCACGCCATTGTCGAGGATCGCGGGCTTGTAGCTGGAAGAGGCGGTCTGCCCCTTCACCACGGCATCGGCCTGGACGATGGTGGCCTCGATCTGCGCGGGAAGCTCGACGCTGATCGGCTTTTCTTCCCACAATTCGAGCGTCACTTGCATCCCGTCCTGCAGGAAGGGGCGCGCATCGCCAAGGAGGTCGCTCGGCAGGTTGATCTGCTCGTACGTGTCATTGTCCATGAAAACCAGCATTTCGCCGTCTTCATAAAGGAACTGGAATTCCTTCGTGTCGAGCCGTACGCGCTCAACCGTGTCGGCGCTGCGGAAGCGGACGTTGGTCTTGCGGCCGTCTTGCAGGTTCTTCATTTCGACCTGCATATAGGCACCGCCCTTGCCGGGCTGCGTGTGCTGGATCTTGGCGACCTTCCAGATGCCGCCTTCATATTCCAGGATGTTGCCGGGGCGAATATCGACGCCGCTGATCTTCATGGGAACTTACCTTTTCAAGGAACCTGCAGGCCACAGGCCTGCTGCTGTAGCGCGCGCCCTTAGCCGAGGTGCGAACGCGGGGCAAGGCGGCTGGCGAGCCGCGCGCGAACGTGATAGCGCTGGCGGCCATGAAACGGCTCATCCCGCTCACCTTCCTGCCCGCACTCGCGCTGGCAGCGCCCGCGCAGGGCGAAATCCTCAAGACCATGCCGCATGGGCCCTACCAGTGCTCGCTGCCCGGCGATGCGGCGGGCCCAGCGCTGATCCCGGTGGACGAGGAAAGCTTCACCATCACGCGCGCTTCGCGCTACCGCACCGAGACCGGGCGCGGAACCTATTTGCTCAGGGGCGACCTGCTTACCTTCACCGGCGGCCCCAAGAACGGCCAGCAGCTGCGCCGCACCGGAACGAATGAATTGCGCTCCATCAATGAGGACGGTTCGACCGGGCGAATGATCTGCGTGCGCGTCGGCAGCAATTACTGATCGGCGGAAGCCTTCGCGATCGCTTTCGCGAAATCCTTCACTGCCTGTACCTCATCGCCGTTCCAGACCGCGCCCGACACAGCAAGGAAATCGGCCCCTGCTTCGACCAGCGGTGCGCAATTCTGCGGCGTGATGCCGCCGATAGCGACTGAAGGAATCTCGAACAATTGCGTCCACCAGCTGAGCAATTCGGGCTCGGGCCGGTGCTCCGTTTCCTTGGTGGTCGACGGATAGAATGCCCCGAAAGCGACATAATCCGCGCCAGCCTCGCCGGCTTCCATCGCGAGGTGGCGGCTGTCATGGCAGGTCACGCCGATCTGCGCATGCGGCCCCAGTTCCTGCCGCGCCTCTTTCGGGCAGCCATCTTTCTGGCCAAGGTGGACCCCGTCGGCCTTGAGCCGCTTGGCAAGCGCGATGCTGTCATTGACGATGAAGGCCACATCGCGCGCGGCGCAGATCGCCTGGAGCGGCTCCGCCAGGCGTGCAGCCTCGTGCTGGTCCGTATCCTTCACGCGAAACTGGAACGCGGTGATCAGCCCCGGTCCCGCGTCGAGCGCGCGCTCGAGCCGCTGCGGAAAATCGCCCGAAACGTCGAGCGGTGAAATCAGGTACAACTGAGTCGAAAGCGTCTGGTCACTCATGCGGCGTGCCATAGCCGCGACATCGCCGCCCGCCAACACGATCGAATCTGTCCGCTTGCGAGACAGTGCCAGTATCGCGCTCATGCGCGGCTGGAATTGCGCTATGATCGCCCGGCAAAGGAGAAGCCGCCATGCCGCTATTCGCCATTGGATCGTCGCTCACGCTGCTTGCCGCCGCCAGCGCGGCTCCCATCACCAGCGAGGTCGCGATGTTCGAACGCGTCGCGCTCGAAGGCGGGCTGTCTTTCTATACCGTAGGCGTTTTCGAGGACACCCGTTGCCCCGACCGCGAGCTGTGCTTCCGCGACGAGCATCTGGTCGTGGCTGCGGTGATTGTCGACGGAAGCCGACGGAAGGGCTACAACTTTGAACTCGGTGTTCCGCAGCGCGTCCCGGGAGGCTGGCTCACGCTGATTTCGACCACGGCCAAGCCGCGCGAATACGGCGCAATTCCGCTGAGGGAATACGGGCTGACCTACATTTACGAGCGCGACCTCTAGGCGGCGATCGCGCCGCCCGTCGGATCAGCCGGCCACAGATGCAGCGTAAATCTGGTCGATCGCCTTGCCCAGCGCAGCGTCGAATTCTGCGTCGGTCTGGTCCTTGCGCAAATCCTGCAGCAGGCCGCGGCTGAAGCTGGCGATCATTCCCTTGTTCTTGGCGAGGTGCTCGCAGGCTTCTTCGGTCGAATAACCACCCGAAAGCGCGACCACGCGCAGCACATTGGGGTGCGCGATGAGCGGGGCGTAAAGGTTCGGTTCGACCGGGATCGACAGCTTGAGCATAACCTTGCGGCCTTCAGGCAGCGCATCGAGCCCCTTGGCCAGTTCTGCCAGCAGGATCTTTTCGCCTTCCGCGCGATCGGCGGCGGTGATGTCATATTCGGGCTCAAGGATCGGGACGAGGCCCTTATCCGCAATGCGATTGCCGTACTCGAACTGTTGCGCAACGATCGCCGCGATACCCTTGGGGTTCGCCGACTTGATCACCGAGCGCATCTTGGTGCCGAACATGCCAGCCGCGACCGACTTGTCGAGCAGCGCGTCGAGCTTGGTCATGGTCTTCATCAGCTGGACGCCGTCTGCTTCGTCCTGCAAGCCTTCGTCCACCTTGATAAAGGGCACGACGCGGCGCGCTTTCAGCGCATCTGCAGTGGGCATGCCATCGACCATGCCGTCCATGGTCTTTTCGAACAGGATCGCACCGATCACCTTGCCGCTGGAAAAGCTGGGAGCGGTGATCACGCGGCTGCGCATCGCATGGATCGCCGCGAACATTTCGTCATCACCCGACCATTCGTCGTCGCTCACGCCATAGCCTCGCAGCGCTTTGGGCGTCGATCCGCCAGACTGGTCGAGCGCGGCAATGAACCCGTCGTCATTGGCAATCCTGGCGGTCATTTCATCGAAAGTCATGGCAGCGTCCTGTCTTGAGATCTGGTCTGGAATTCATTGCGCATACGTATGCGTTCGGCGCGCACTTAGCGTCGACTCACTCGCGGGGCAACGGGGCCAAACCGGGTATCAGGATTTCTTGCCCACCTTGCGAATGATGCCGTTGAAACGCAGCACCGGCTGGTCGTCAGCGGTGACAAGCCCCTCGACGAAAATCGTCTTTCCGCCTGCCCTGACCACGCGGCCCCGCCCCTCGACCAGCTGGCCGACACGCGCGGGATCGAGGAAGTCGCCCGTGAGGCTGAGCGTGACGCCGCGGTCGTCGCCCAATTCCCTGCTGGCGATGGTGAACAGCGCCGAATCGGCGAAGGTCATCAGGCAGCCGCCATGCATGAAACCCGCGCCGTTCATGTGACGCGGCTCGGCGCGAAACGCGCTGACCATTTCGCCATTCTCGTCGATCCGCTCATAGAACGGTCCTGCGCGTTGCTCGAAGGCGTCGCTTTGCCAGGTCGACCAACCGGCCCATTCGCCTTCGGCGATCGGCTTGAGCCCGCCGCTGGATCCTACGGCTTCGTTCTCGCTCATTGGCTCAGCGCCGCCACCCCGGGCAGCACCTTGCCTTCCATCCATTCGAGGAAGGCGCCACCCGCAGTCGAAATGTAAGTCACGTCATTGGTGACACCAGCATGGGCGAGCGCGGCGACGGTGTCGCCGCCGCCAGCGACCGACACGAGCGATCCCTCCTGCGTCAGCGCGGCAGCCATGCGCGCAAGCGCGACAGTCGCCTCGTCGAAGGGAGGCGTTTCGAAAGCGCCCAGCGGCCCGTTCCATACCAGCGTGCGACAAGTCTTGAGCACATCGCCCAGCGCCTCGACCGCTTGCGGCCCGATATCGAGGATCATCTCGTCCGCAGCGACCTCATGGACGTTGCAGACCCTGAGCGAGGGCGGATTGGGCGCAAATTCCTTCGCCACCACCACGTCATAGGGAAGATGCACGGTGCATCCGGCATGGTCGGCTTCGTCCATGATCTTGTTGGCAGTCGCGGTCAGGTCATGCTCGCAAAGCGACTTGCCAACATTCACCCCGCGCGCGGCAAGGAATGTATTGGCCATGCCGCCGCCAATTATCAGGTGCTGGACCTTGCCGACGAGGTTTTCGAGCACCGCAAGCTTGGTCGAGACCTTGGCCCCGCCCACGACTGCCGCAACCGGCGTTTGTGGCGAACCAAGCGCAGCCTCGAGCGCATTCAGCTCCTTTTCCATCGCGCGCCCGGCATAGGACGGAAGCAGATGTGCCAGCCCTTCGGTCGTCGCATGGGCGCGATGCGCGGCGGAAAAGGCGTCATTGACGTAGAAGTCGCCATTGGCCGCGATCGACTTGGCGAACTCGGGATCATTGGCTTCCTCGCCGGGCCAGAAGCGGACATTGTCCATCAGCCCGATATCGCCAGGGCGAAGGATGCCAATCGCCTGCTGAGCCACCGGCCCCGCAACCTCGGGAATGAACATGATTTCCTTGCCGAGCACACGCTCGACATCGCCCTGCACCATGCTGCTCGACAGCACCGAGCTGCGCTGACCCTTCGGGCGGCCGAAATGCGCAAGCAGCAGCACCTTGGCACCCTTGCCCGTCAGTTCGAGGATAGTGGGCTTCGAAGCCTCGACGCGCGTGACGTCGGTCGCCGATCCGTCCTTCATCGGCAAGTTCAGGTCGACGCGCACCAGCGCGACCTTGCCGGTCAGGTCATCGGGAAGATCGTCGAGGGTCTTGAAGCCCGCCATCATTCAACTCCCTTAGAGCAGGCCGCCCATCACGCCTGCTGTATCGACCATGCGGTTGGAGAAGCCCCATTCGTTGTCGTACCAGCTGAGCACACGCACCAGCTTGCCGTCGATCACGCCCGTTTCGAGGCTGTCGATGGTCGAGCTGTTGGGGCAGTGGTTATAGTCGATCGAGACTAGCGGTTCGTCCGAATAGCCGAGCACGCCCTTCATCGGGCCTTCGGCAGCGGCCTTGAGCAGCGCGTTGACCTCTTCCTTGGTCGTTTCGCGCTTGGGCTGGAAGGTCAAGTCTACCACCGAGACGTTCGGGGTCGGCACGCGGATAGCAGAACCGTCGAGCTTGCCCTTGAGTTCGGGCAGCACTTCACCCACCGCGCGGGCAGCGCCGGTGGTGGTCGGGATCATCGACATGGCTGCAGCGCGGGCGCGGCGCGGATCTTCGTGGATCTGGTCGAGGATCTTCTGGTCGTTGGTATAGGCGTGGACCGTGGTCATAAGGCCGCGCTCAATCCCGATCGCGTCGTTCAGCACCTTAGCGAAGGGCGCGAGGCAGTTGGTGGTGCACGATGCGTTGGAAACCACGGTGTGCTCGGCCGTCAGCTTGTCATGATTGACACCATAGACAACGGTAAGGTCGACATTCTTGCCCGGTGCCGAGATCAGCACCTTCTTGGCGCCGGCCGCAAGGTGCTTTTCGCACGATGCGCGATCAGTGAAGAAGCCGGTGCATTCGAGCGCGATATCGACGCCGTTTGCGGCATGCGGCAAATTCGCCGGATCGCGCTCAGCGGTCACATGGATGCGCTTGCCGTTGATGATCAGGTCGTTGCCGTCGACTTCGACCGTGCCCGAAAATGCGCCGTGCACGCTGTCGCGCTGGAACAGCATGGCGTTGGCCTTCGCAGAAGCGAGATCGTTGATCGAAACCAGTTCGAGATCGTGATCGGTGCGCTCGAGGATCGCGCGCGCCACATTGCGCCCGATCCGCCCAAAACCATTGATTGCAACCTTGGTCGCCATGAGAGAAACTCCTGCTTAATTGTTCACTTTATTCAAGATTTGCGGGACAATGGCGTCCGCCGTGATGCCGAATTTCTCGAACAACGCCTCCGCCGGAGCGGATGCGCCGAAACGATCGATCCCGATATTGAGCCCGTCGGTTCCGGTATAGCGTTCCCAGCCGAACGTGGTGCCCGCTTCGATCGAAACCTTGAGGCAATCGGAGGGAAGGATATCGCTGCGGTAAGCCGCCCCCTGCTCGTCGAACAATTCGGTGCTGACCATCGACACCACATCGGCGCCAACTCCCTGCGCTTCGAGCTGTGCCGCGCAGGCAAGCGCCACCTCTACTTCGGATCCGGTCGCAACCAGCACCACCTTGCGGGGCGCTTCGGCGAGTTTGAGGCGATAGGCCCCGCGCGCCGAGAGGTTTTCGCCAGTTGCCTCCAGTCGCACTTGCGGCAGGTTCTGGCGGCTCAGCGCCAGCACCGTCGGGCGGTTCGACTGCTTCAACGCAATCTCCCAGCATTCTGCGGTTTCGATCACGTCGGCGGGGCGCATCACCAGCAGGTTCGGCATCGCACGGAGCGAAGCGAGATGCTCGATCGGTTGGTGGGTCGGCCCGTCTTCGCCGAGGCCGATCGAATCATGCGTCATCACATAGATTGCACGCACGCGCTGCAAGGCCGAAAGGCGGATCGCGCCTCGCGCATAGTCGGTGAAGACCAGGAAGGTCCCGCCATAGGGGATCACCCCGCCGTGGAGTGCCATTCCGTTCATGGCCGCCGCCATGCCGAATTCGCGGATACCCCAATATACGTAACGTCCGCTGTAATCGTCCGCGGTGAAGGGGCCGATGCCTCCCGCCTTGGTATTGTTCGAGCCGGTGAGATCGGCCGATCCGCCAATCGTCTCGGGCAGCTGCGGATTGATATGCGCCAGCGCCATTTCCGAAGCCTTGCGGGTCGCTACCTTCTGCGGCTCTGCAATCAGCTTGGCGACATGCTCGCCCATGATGTCACCCGCAGGCAGTTCGCCCGCCATGCGCCGCGCAAATTCGGCCTTGTCGGAAGAGGCTTCGAACCGCCCCGCCCACGCGCCATGCGCTTCCTTGCCGTGCTGGCCGGTCGAATGCCAGTCGCCAAGAATGTCCGCGGGCACTTCGAATGGCGGATAATCCCAGCCCAGCTCGAAGCGGGCTGCAGCCACTTCGTCGGCGCCCAACGGCGAACCGTGCGTGGCCGATGTGCCCTGCTTGTGCGGGGCGCCCTTGCCGATAATGGTCTTGCACGCGACCAGCGAGGGGCGCTCGTCGGCAACCGCTTCTCCCAGCGCGCGGGCGATGTCGGCGAAATCGTGCCCGTCGCAGCTGGTTACGTGCCAGCCGGTCGCTTCATAGCGTGCCCTGATGTCTTCGCTCGTCGACAAATCGGTGCTGCCATCGATGGTGATGTTGTTGTCATCCCACAGCACAATCATGCGACCGAGCTTGAGGTGTCCCGCGATGCCGATCGCTTCGTGGTTGATGCCTTCCATCAGGCAGCCGTCACCCGCGATCACCCAGGTGCGATGATCGACCAGCTCGTCTCCGAACACGGCATTAAGGTGGCGCTCAGCCATGGCCATGCCAACGCCCATCGCCAGGCCCTGTCCCAGTGGGCCGGTCGTGCATTCTACGCCCGGCAGCAGGAAGTTTTCAGGGTGGCCGGCACAGGGGCTGCCAAGCTGGCGGAAATTGCGGATGTCGCCGATGGTCGGCTGCTCATAGCCCGAAAGGTAGAGCAGGCTGTAAATCAGCATCGAGCCGTGGCCGGCAGAAAGCACGAAACGGTCGCGATCGGCCCAGTCGGGTGCCGACGGGTCGAACTTGAGGAATTGCGACCACAAGACGGTGGCAACGTCCGCCATGCCCATCGGCATGCCCGG
Source organism: Altererythrobacter litoralis (assembly GCF_036324225.1). Lineage (NCBI taxonomy): Bacteria > Pseudomonadati > Pseudomonadota > Alphaproteobacteria > Sphingomonadales > Erythrobacteraceae > Altererythrobacter > Altererythrobacter litoralis. The sequence continues at coordinate 31,594 of NZ_JAZDQV010000008.1, read as the reverse complement.
GTGTCCGGAATTCGCCGCCTGCACAGCGTCCATCGATAGCGCGCGAATGGCATTGGCCATGGCTTGCAGGCGGGCGGGATCGAGGCTCATGCGCTCTGGCTCCTGGTCTGGCTGCGCGCCCCGCAGAAATGCGCGGCCCGGTGCGCCGATTCGGCGCGTTGACGGACCCTTTGCGGAGCGCTCAAGAGAGGTCAACCCGCGCGTTCGGGGCTTTCACCGGCTCACCTGAAAATACTTGCCTTGCGGCTAAGCAAGACGAGTTATCAACAGCCCCACCCAAGGCTTTGCCCTGACAGCGCAAATTCGGTAAATTGCGCGCCATGGAGGGGAGCCGGACAGAGCAGGCCATCCGCAGGATCGAGGCCGCTCTCAACCGCATAGATGCGGCGAGTGACAAGCTCGCCCCCGCTTCGGGCATCGATAGCGAACTTACCGCGCGCCATGAGGCGTTGCGCGGAGAGGTTGCTGCAACCCTGCGCGATCTCGACAGGTTGATCGAAGGGCTCGAACAATGAGCCAGGTAACGCTGCGCATCGGCGGCAGGAGCTATGTGGTCGCCTGCGCCGACGGGCAGGAGGCGCATCTCGCCCGGCTGGGCGCCATGGTGGAAGAGAAATTCCGCCAGATGGAGGGGAACCTTGCCCCGCAGGAAGCGCAGAACCTGCTGTTCGCGGCGATCCTGCTGGCCGACGAGTTGCACGATGCACGCGAAGCGGCAGGCGGCAATCCGGCGGAGCTGGGTGAGCGGCTTGATCAGCTCGAGAAAGAGCTTGCCGCCGCGACGGGATCGAAAAACGAGGCGGCGCTTGAGCTCGATGCGGTCCGCGCCGAGCGTGACGCGCTGGCGAACGATCTGGCCAACATCAAATCGGCGGCCAGCGGCCAGCAACCGCTGTTCGCCGGAGCGGACATGGCAACCCGGCTCGAACAATTGGCTGAGCAGGTCGAAAAATGCGCTGACACGCTTGAGGGCAAGCTCTCCGCACCCTAGATAGGCCAGCGGCGGGACTGCCCGGCACGAGCCATTTGAATATCCCTGAGGCTATAAGCAATCCTTGGGAGCTGTCCCTGCCCCGGTTTGCGGGTTCGTCCCGAAGGCTGGGGTAAACGGCGCCCACCTGACGTTGAGGCGTCAGAGGATTTCTCGGGCAAACGACCCATGGTGGTTCCGCTACTTTTCTTGCTGAAGTGCAACCCAACAAACCCGTTCGGGCCGAGCCTGTCGAAGCCCTGCACTTCTTTCCGACCGAATCTCTCGAAGGAAGAACGGCCCTTCGACAAGCTCAGGGCGAACGGTGGAAGACAAGGCCTCATTACGAAAGCTATTGCGCAAAAAGCGCCGCGAATGTGTCGAGCAATTGCCCGAAACGATGCGCGGGCTGGTGCTCCGCCACCCGCCTGCTCCGCTGCTTGATTTGATCGCGGCGGATGCGGTGATCGGCCTTTATCATGCCACCGCCGACGAAGCGCCGACCGCGCATTACGCCGGATTCTTCTTCGATCGCGGCCATACCATCGCGCTGCCTCGCTTCGCATCGCGCGATGCGCCGATGGAATTCGCGCGCCACAGCGATCCCTATGGTGAGTGCGATCTGGAGCCCGGCCCTTTCGGCGCGCTCCAACCTGAGGCCAATGCGGACACGCTTGTTCCCGACGTCCTGTTCATGCCGCTGCTAGGCTTTACCGCACGCGGTGAGCGACTGGGGCAAGGTGGCGGGCATTACGACCGCTGGCTGGCGGAACATCCCGCAGCGCGGACGGTCGGGCTCGCATGGGACGTGCAATTGTGCGAGACGCTGCCAATCGAGCACCATGACCGATATCTCGATGCTATCGTCACACCAACACGGCTTTACGGACCCTTTTGATGCGCGAACAACCGACATGGCGGATCCCCGCAGGCATTCTCGGCCTTTTGGCAGCGCTGACCCTCTACGGCGTCGCGATCGCAAGTTATGCGCCCGGCCTCATTGGCGAATGGCCGACATTGGCGCAGACGCTGGTCTATATCGTGCTGGGCGTAATCTGGCTGCTACCGCTGAAGCGCTTCCTCAGCTGGATGGAAACCGGCAACTGGAACCCTCCCCAATAAGGCGATTGCACTGCGCCCCCTCCTCTCCTAGCCTTCGATTAGGGAGAGAAAATCAATGACATCAAGCCAGCCGGCGCAAGCCGCCAGCGGATCCGACAAGCCGGGAACCGCTCTCAAGCTTGCCCACGGGTTCGGCGCCACTGCCTTCGGCATCAAGAACAACGGCTTCGATTACTTCCTGCTGCTCTTCTATGGCACCGTGATCGGATTGGAGCCCGGGCTGGTCGGGCTGGCACTGATGATCGCTCTCGTCTTCGACGCGCTGAGCGATCCGCTCGTCGGCTATTGGTCGGATAATCTCAAGTCGCGCTGGGGTCGGCGCCACCCGCTGATGTATGGCGCAGCCCTTCCCGTTGCGCTCACCTATTTCCTGCTGTGGAATCCGCCTGAACTCGGACAGGCAGGCCTGTTCTTCTACCTCACCGGCCTCTCGATCCTGATCCGCACCTTCATCACATTCTACGAGACGCCGAGCTCCGCCCTGATCCCCGAGATCACCAGCAATTACGAAGAGCGGACCAGCCTGCAATCCTATCGCCTGTTCTTCGGCTGGGCGGGCGGCAATCTGATGAGCGTGCTGATGTTCGGCGTATTGCTGACCGGCCCGCTCGGGATGCGCGACCCCGAGGCCTTCAAGACCTATGGCATCATCGGCTCGGTCATGATGTTCCTTGCGATAATGGTCTCGGCCCTGGGCACACACAGCCGCATTCCCCACCTGCATCGCCCAAAGGTGACTGCCGAGCGTTTCGGTGTGCGCCGCATCTTCCGAGAAATGGTCGAAACGCTGAGCGAAAAGAGCTTCATCGCTCTGTTTTTCGCCACAATCCTCTCAGCTATCGCGACAGGGCTGGCAGCGGCCCTTGCGTTCCTTATGCTCAATTACTTCTGGGAGTTCAGCGAATTCCAGATATTCATCTGGACCTGCACTGTGTTCTTCTCCGCCTTGCTCGGCGCACTGATTGCGCCCTGGGCCACGCGTCGCCTTGGCAAGAAGAAAGCAACGATCACACTGGGTTTGCTCGCCTTCTCGATCCAGCCGCTGCCCGTGCTGCTGCGCCTTGTCGACATGATGCCCGAAAATGGCGACCCGCTGCTCTTTCCGCTGGTGCTGGGAATCAATGTGATCGACCTCGCTCTGATCATCGCAATGCAGGCGGTGAGTTTCTCGATGATCGCGGACCTCGTCGAATCCAGCCAACTCAGGACCGGGCGCCGCAGTGAGGGCGTCTACTATGCTGCAACCACTTTCACGCGGAAAACGACACAGGGCCTTGGCGTGCTGGCAGCAGGTGTAATCCTGTCAATTATTGCCTTTCCCGAAGGGGCCGCGCCGGGAACAGTCCCTGCCGACACGCTATGGTGGCTCGGCGCGCTCTATGCGCCGTCGCTGCTGGTGCTTTGGTTGGGCGCGCTTTATTGCGTTTCGCGTTACAAGATCGACAAGGCGGAACACGAAGAGAATCTGAGGCGTTTGGCACAAGTCGAAGCCGCTTGAGGAGGAGCAACCGATGAAACGCAAATGGCCTGCGACAGTGCTCGGTATCCTAGCAATCGCCGGAATTGCCTTCCTCGTTGGCCAGCGCTGGATCGGAGAACGCGTCTTCAGTTCCGCGGTCGAACGACAGGCAGGTATCGATCGCTCAGCAGAATTGCCCGATGGCATGCATGCCTATGTCTGCGGCAGCGGATCGCCCATGCCCGACGCAGCGCGAGCCGGACCATGCATCGCCGTGTTGGCGGGGAAACAGGGCTTCGTGTTTGACGCAGGCTCTGGCTCGGTCCGCAAGCTGGGCCGCATGGGCTTCCCGATGGACCGGCTGGAAGCGGGCTTCCTGACCCACCTTCACTCCGATCACCTCGACGGACTTGGCGAACTGATGTTGCAGGCCTGGATGGCAGGAGGGCGATCCACTCCCTTACCCATCTATGGCCCTCAGGGGACAGAGAGCGTCATCGCAGGGTTCATGCAAGCCTATGACATCGATCGCGGCTTCCGCATCGCCCATCACGGACCCGAAGTGGCACGGCCGGGCGGCTTCGGCGGCGAGGCTCGCGTTATTTCCTTCGCAGATACATCTGATGACGAGAGAGTGGTTTATCAAAAAGGTGGTGTGACCATCCGTGCATTGCCGGTCGACCATGCCCCCGTCGACCATGCTCTGGCATTCCGGGTGGAATACAAAGGCCGCTCCCTCGTGATCAGTGGCGATACCAAATATTCGCCTCGCCTTGCACGATTCTCGGAGGGCGCGGATGTGATCTTCCACGAAGCGCTCAACCCACAAATGGTCGGCAAGCTGGGAAGCACATTGGCAGCGCGGGGCAATTCCGATGCGGCCAAGATCATGGCCGACATCCCGGACTATCATACGACGCCCGAAGATGCCGCCCGCGTTGCGGAAGCCGCAGGGGCGAAGGCACTGATCCTATATCACCTGGTCCCCGCCCCGCCCGCTCGATTGGTCGAACGCGCATTTCTGGGCGATGCGCCAAGCCTGTTTGAAGGCACGCTGAAGCTGTCGGAAGACGGAATGCTGGTCAGCCTCCCGGCAAACAGCCAGGAGATCGATTTCGACCAGCTCCTTTGAGAACTCCCAAGTGGCGCGAGTGACGGGGCTCGAACCCGCGACCTCCGGCGTGACAGGCCGGCACTCTAACCAACTGAGCTACACCCGCATGAAGCGTTGCACCGCTTGGGAGCCGCGCCTCTAAGGCTAGCGGCTGATAGTGTCAATGGCCCTGATATGCCTTTTTTGTCGCTTCAATTGGCGAGCAGCAAAACCGGCGTTTCGAGCAGCTTCTTGAGCTCCTGGATGAAGCTCGCAGCATCATAGCCATCGACCACGCGGTGGTCGCAACTGATCGAGATATTCATCAGCTTTCGCTTCTCGATACGCTCTCCGCCCATGCCGTCAGGCACGAACATCGGACGCTCGATGATCCGGTTGGGGCCGATGATGGCCACTTCGGGGCGGTTGATCACCGGAGTGGTTGCAACTCCGCCCAACGGCCCGAGCGACGTGATAGTGAGCGTCGAACCCGAAAGCTCTTCCGACTTGGCACAGCCGTCGCGCGCGGCACTGGCAAGCCGCTGGATTTCATTTGCGATCTGCCAAAGGTTTTTGGCTTGCGCGTCACGGATAACCGGCACCATCAGACCATTGTCGGTCTGCGTCGCCATGCCGAGGTGCACGGAGCCGTGGCGAGTGACCACATTCGCTTCGTCATCATAACGGGCATTGATCATCGGGAATTGCGGGATGGTCTTGCAGATCGCGCTGACCAGCAGCGGTAGCATGGTCAGCTTGGGCTTGCTGCCACGATGGGCGTTGAGGTCGGCGCGCAATGCCTCGAGGGCAGTCACATCGCATTCCTCGACATAGGAGAAATGCGGGATGTGGCGCTTCGATGCGGCCATGTTCTGCGCGATCCGCTTCCTGAGACCAATCACCTTGATCGTCTCGTCGGCGCGCGCACGACCGGCAGGAGCAAAACCGCCGCCGGCATTGTAGGCAAGGAAGGCGTCCAGATCGCCATGGCGAATGCGACCATCTTCGGCCGGCTTCACCTCACCCAGGTCGATCCCCAATTCGCGCGCGCGCTGGCGCACGGCAGGGCTGGCGAGCACCTTCGCTTCGTGCCGTGGTTCGGGCGCCGGAGTGGGCGCAGGCAGCGGTTCCGGATCCGGGTCGGCTGCCAGCGCGTCGTCCGCATCCGAGGCATCTGAGGTTTCGACTTCGATCCGCTCTTCGACGATCTCTGACTTGGGCGCAGGGGCTTCCTCATGCGCGCCCTCGTCCACTTCACCCTCAACCTCGATCACGAGCAGCATCGCGCCGACCGAAATCGTGTCCCCTTCCGCGCCGGCCACTTCGAGCACTTTGCCCGACACCGGGCTTTCGATGTCGATCGTCGCCTTGTCGGTCATCACGTCGACCAGGTGCTGGTCTTCGGAAATCGTGTCGCCCGGCTTCACGTGCCAACCGACGATTTCGGCTTCGGCCACGCCCTCGCCCACGTCGGGCATGTTGAAGGTGAATTTCGCCATCGGGATCAGTCCTTCAGAATCTTGTCGATCGCATCGCCAATGCGCACAGGCCCGGGGAAATAGGCCCATTCGAGGCTGTGCGGATAAGGCGTGTCGAAGCCGGTTACGCGTTCGACCGGCGCTTCGAGGTGGTAGAAACAACGTTCGGTGACGAGCGCGGATAGCTCCGCGCCAAAGCCCGAAGTTCGGGTCGCCTCATGCACGATCAGGCAGCGCCCCGTCTTCTCGACAGAGGCTTCGATCGCTTCGATATCGAGCGGAACCAGCGTGCGCAGATCGAGGATTTCGGCATCGACGCCCTTTTCGCGGCACACCGCTTCGGCAACGTGAACCATCGTGCCATAGGCCAGGATGGTCAGAGCATCGCCTTCGGTAACCTTGCGCGCCTTACCCAGCGGGATGCGGTAGTAACCTTCGGGCACCACGCTGTCGCGGTGACGCTTCCAGGGCTCGACCGGTTTGTCGTAATAGCCCGAGAACGGCCCATTATAAATGCGCTTCGGCTCGAAGAAGATCACCGGATCATTGTCTTCGATCGCTGCGATCAGCAGGCCCTTGGCATCGTGCGGAGTCGAGGGAATGACGGTCTTGAGGCCTGCCACATGGGTGAACAGCGCTTCGGGGCTTTGGCTGTGCGTCTGCCCGCCGAAGATGCCGCCGCCGAAGGGCGAACGGACCGTGAGCGGCGCTATATACTCGCAAGCTGAGCGATAGCGCAGGCGAGCCGCTTCGCTGATCAGCTGGTCCAGCCCCGGATAGATATAGTCTGCGAACTGGATTTCAGGCACCGGGCGCAGGCCATAAGCACCCATGCCCACCGCCACGCCAATGATGCCGCATTCGCTGATCGGCGTATCGAAGACGCGGGTCTTGCCGTGCTTTTCCTGCAAGCCGGCCGTGCAGCGGAACACACCGCCGAAATAGCCGACGTCTTCGCCCATGATAATCACGTCCGGGTCGCGCGTAAGCATGATGTCGAGCGCGTCATTGATCGCTTCGATCATGTTGAGACGCCGTTCGGAGCCTGCATCAGCGGGGAGCTCTTTGGTGATCTCCGTGCTCATGACCGGGGCCCTCCTTCAGGCCACTTGATCTGGCGTTCGCGGATCGCCTGTGCAGCCTGCTCTTCAAGGTGCCACGGCAGTTCCTCGTAAACATCCTCGAACATGGTGTGGAACGGGTGGTGCATGCCGTGACCGAGGATGCCGTTCTTCTCGGCTTCCTTGGTCTCTGCCTTGACCCGTTCGGCGCATTCGAGGTCCATCGCCGCCTGGCGGTCCTCATCCCATTCGCCCAATTCGATGAGGTGGTTCTTCAGCCGCATGATCGGATCGCCGAGCGGCCATTCCTCGCGTTCCTGCGCGCTACGATATCCGCTTGGATCGTCCGAGGTCGAATGCCCCTCGGCGCGATAGGTGAAGTATTCGATCAACGTCGGACCGGCATTGGCACGAGCGCGGTTGGCAGCCCATTGTTCTGCCGCATAGCACGCCAGCGCATCGTTGCCGTCAACTCTCAGGCCGGCAAGGCCATAGCCAAGCGCACGCGCCGCAAAGGTTGTGCGCTCTGCCCCGGCAAATCCCGAGAAGCTGGAAATCGCCCATTGGTTGTTGATCACATTCAGGATCACCGGCGCGTTGTAGACCGCAGCGAAGGTGCAGGCGGAGTGGAAGTCGCCTTCGGCGGTCGAGCCTTCGCCGACCCAGGTTGCGGCAATCCGGCTGTCCCCCTTCACAGCACTGGCCATGGCCCAGCCCACAGCCTGCGGGCATTGGGTGGCAAGGTTGCCGCTAATCGAAAAGAAGCTGTGCTCGCGGCTCGAATACATGATCGGCAGCTGCCGGCCCTTCAGCTTGTCACCCTTGTTCGAATAGATCTGGTTGATCATGTCGACGATGGGATAGCCGCGCGCGATCAGGATGCCCTGCTGGCGATAGCTCGGGAAGACCATGTCGTCAGAAGCCAGCGCCATCGAAGTGGCGATGCTGGTGGCCTCTTCCCCGGTGCACTTCATGTAAAAGCTGGTCTTGCCCTGCCGCTGCCCGCGGAACATGCGGTCATCGAAAGCCCGAACCAGCGCCATGTGACCAAGCATCGTGCGCAGTGTCGCTGGCTCGAGCTTGGGATCCCATGCTCCATGGGCCTTATTGTCTTCGCCCAGAACTCGGATCAGCCCGAAAGCGAGATCGCGCATTTCCTTCGGGTGGGCGGTCTCGTCGGGGCGCGCATGAGCGCCCGCCGGCGGGATCTCGATATGGCTATAGTCGACAGTGTCGCCGGGCCGGAATTTCGGCTCGGGCACGTGAAGCTGAAGCGCCGGTTTGTTGCGCTTCGACGGTGGCGAAATGTCGGGCCGATCGGCCATGTCCGGGCTCTCCCCCAGCTACAGCAGGCCTGTAGCAATCTTTTAGGATCGAGTTATTTTATTTCACGCAGCCCGCCCGGTCAAGCCAATGCGCCCCGTTCAACCTATACCGCAACAGGTGCCTTGATCGGCCCGTGCGGCGTGTAATTTTGAACCACAAAATCCTCGATCCGGTAATCGAAAATACTGTCCGGGCGGCGCGCAATCTCAAGCACCGGGTGCCCCTGCGGCTCGCGCGCAAGCTGTTCGGTAATGAGATGCTCGTGATTGAGGTAGAGGTGGACGTCACCACCCATCCATACGAGTTCGCCCGGCTCAAAGTCAGTCTGCTGCGCGATCATCCGCTGCAGCAGCGCCGCCGACCACAGGTTGAACGGCAGGCCCAGTGCGACATCGCAGCTGCGCTGGTAGAGCACACAGTTCAGGCGATCACCGGCAACATGGAACTGGTAGGTCTTGTGGCATGGCGGCAGCGCCATCTGGTCCAGCTCCGCGACGTTCCATCCTTCGATGATATGGCGGCGACTGCCCGGATTGCTGCGCAGGCTTTCGACGACCTGGGCGACCTGGTTGATCCCCTCGCCCTTTTCGAAAAGCCCGTCCTTTCGATAGCGATAGGTCGGCCAGTCTACCCATTGCTTGCCATAGACCGGGCCGAGATCGCCCCAGCGCATGGCGAACTCCTCATCGTCGGCAATGCGCTGGACGAAATCGTCGAGCGCGATGTCCTGACCGGTCTCCTTCACATAGCGGGCGTGCGGCCATTCGTTCCATATCTTCACGCCTTGCAGCACCAGTGGGCGGATATTCGTTTCCCCGGTGAGGAACCACAGCATCTCGCGCGTCGCGGTCTTCCAATAAACACGCTTGGTCGTGAGAAGCGGCATGGCGCCATCGGCAAGGTCGAATCGTAGCATCGCGCCGCAGATCGACCGGGTGCCTACTCCGGTTCGATCGACCCGCTCGCTGCCCTGCTCCCAGATCTGGCGCATCAGTTCGAGATATTGCCATTCCGGGTGACGGATGGCGGAGTTTTCGGAAAGATTCGCAGCACTGGCCATGCGCCGACCCTAAACCTGCATTTGCCCGCTTGCCACCCCGCGAGCACCTGCCTATAGGGCGCGCCTTGACTCGGCCCACAGCTTTTTGCGAGCGTGGTGGGTACGACACGGTCGGGGAGTAGCTCAGCCTGGTAGAGCACTGTCTTCGGGAGGCAGGGGCCGGAGGTTCGAATCCTCTCTCCCCGACCAATTCCGGCACGCATTATCAAATGCTTACACGGATACGGGCGTTCGCTTTTATCCTTCTGATGCACCCTTGATGCAATTTTGATGCAGAGGTGCACATGGCAAGCATTTCACGGCGCGGGAAGCGATGGTTTGCACAAGTACGAATGGCCGGCAGGCCGTCACAGTCCAAATCTTTCGATAGCAAGGCCGACGCAGTAGCTTGGGCGGCAAGGATGCAGAGCCAGTTGGCTGCAGCCCCCCTTTCCATCCAAGATGCCGATTTTCAAGCAGCTTCGTTAGCTGATCTCATCACTAGATACGTGAATTCCACCACCCGCTTCAAGCGCGGTGTCGAGGCTGAGCGCTATCGCCTAAACAAGATCGCGCGACATCCCATGGCTCAAAAGCCTATCAAAAAGATCGCTCCTGCCGACATTGCCGCATATCGCGATGATCGACTCAATGTCGCCAAACCAGCCACAGTCAGCAAAGAGCTGATCCTCATCAAAACCGTGATATCTACAGCACAGAACGAATGGGGCGTTTTCTTGTCCGAGAACCCTGCCGATCGTGTTCGCAGACCCAAATTTCAGAACTGCCGACAACGCCGTTTTACAGAGCCCGAAATTGCAAAGTTACGGACCAGCCTCGCGATGTGCCGGTCCGAATTGCCCCTCAAAATTTTCAACTTCGCACTTGAGACCGCGATGCGAAGAGGAGAAATTTTAAATCTGATGTGGCGGGACATCAATTTGGTTCAACGTACCGCCTTCCTTCACGACACAAAAAACGGTGAACCGCGCAATGTCCCCCTCTCTGCGAGCGCTGCCCGCCTTTTAATGGAGGCGGCAGCGGCCCCTGACATTCAGGAGCGGGTTTTCCCCATGGAGGAGGCCGCCTTCAAGAGCGCATGGAAACGGGCAGTCGAACGCTCAGGTGTTACCGACACACACTTCCATGACCTGCGACACGAAGCCATTAGCCGCTTTTTTGAGATGGGGCTTTCCCTTCCAGAGGTGGCGGTGATCTCTGGGCACAAAGACCCAAGAATGTTGATCAGGTATACCCACATACCTGCCGAAAGGATCGTGCAGCGACTTAATGGTTTGCCACCATGGGATTTTTCGCGCGCTGGGGCTTCGGATGAAGCCACAATGATGGTGCCTCAACCGGATAAGCACGAACTCACTATCGCTCATCACGGCGCATAAGAGTGATGAAACTTTATTTACTTTTATATATATATTTCAATGCTTTGATGTCATTTTTGTCTTCACAATCGGGTGTAATTGTGCCATGCACGAGTTGTCAGCGCGGTTAACTGCGGTGCTGGCGTCATAATCGTTGGCTTTTTTGCTTTCCCCCTAAGGGACGCCTTCCCAGCCCGCCGAGGTAAGACATGGGAGTGAGGTGACGGCAGTTCGGGGACAGATGCTTTATCTGTCCTTCCAGTCAAAATCATTTGACTGGGCGCAAGCAGCTCAGGCTGCGTGAGTAGGCGATCCTTCGCAGGAACCTACAAGGGGCGTAGTAGTCATCAGATCGGCTTACGTACCCTGCGTCAATAAGTAGCGGGTAATCGGGCGACAGCATGACCACCCCCACCTCACTCAAGGTGCCGCTGATCTGACTGTGTCTAACTTTGGGCTGGCTCCGAGGTTCAGGGACACGGCTTTGCCACGACAAAGGGGAGCCTCTTTGTCCGTTAGGCAAAGCTATGCCCACAGAAAAGCTTCACCAAGGTTCAGGAGTAGCAATGAAGTTGAACAGACAAGCTTCAGACTGGTTGAAGGCGAACAAAGAGCGGATTGAGAATGGCTCAAAGTCAGTCAGAAGACTGAGCAATGAGCAAGCGAAGGCCAAGCGACGGCAATCGCAAATTCGCAAGCAAGCAACTAACCTGAAGGCGAAGTACCTTGCTCATCCGTCAGCGCAATACCTAATGACTTTCTCTGACTTCCGCGACCTGAACAAGCGCGATGCGATATGTCGGCAATATGGGGTCGAGCAAATCAGGGTTTAGACATCTGTCGACATGTCCCTACCCATCGACAATCATGACATGCTACATGCACGAGCGTATCCAGACGCAACCAGCCAAAGTTCCATATGTCCGATCGTGAACCGAACATCCTCTATTCCAGTCTTGGCCGCGTGCTGACGATCGATGGCGTGACGGTCGACATCAAGATCTACCGGCTCGAACATGACCCGCAGTGGGCTTTGGAGGTGATCAACGATCAAGGCACATCAACCGTATGGGATGCTCTCTTCGACACCGATGACGAAGCTTACGCCGCTTTCCAGCTGACGGTTGATGAGGAAGGCATGCGGGCATTCATCGACGATGATAATGTGATCCCTTTCCCTCGCCGGTCTTAAGAGGTGCCACTCCGGTTGATTTTGGCGGCGCACATGGCTGTTAAGCATGCGAATGCAGCACTATCCATCGAGATAGATGGAGGTCGGGTATAAGCTGTAAGCCGGCCCTTCGTATCAGATCCGAGGGCCATTAGAATGGAGGCCATGGCGAGGGATATTCGATGACAGCTTTTCAGCCGGCATATCCAGCGATCCTACTAATGTCCGCCATCCTCACCGGTTGCGGCGGAGGCTCTTGGACGTCGAGCAATTCTGGCAACCCAACGTCATCACCAACCCCCTCGCCCACTCCTTCGCCTTTCGTTGAACTAAGGTTCGATTATGAGGCCCACCGCTTTGCCACAAGCGATAGGGTGCCAGAATATACCTATGCAGGCGTCACCTACCCCGCAGCTGTCGCAGACATCTTCCCGCAAGGAAGTCTGTCAGCCGACTTTCAAAAGGATGGCTACCCAGAGTTAGTCATTCCCCTCAACAAAGCATATGGAACTCCGGCTTACGCAGCGCTGCCTTATGTTCTCCTGTCAAACTCCAACGGACGCCTAAGCTATAGCGCGCCGCTCAACGCTCAATTGCCTTCTGTTTTCGGAGCACGCAGATCGGCAATCCTATCGGTCGCCGGACAACCTTCAGCTTTCTTCGTCGCCCACAATGTTTCAGGCGTTTACAACGAGCCGGAAGCTCACGGAACAGCCGTGCTGTTGGGGCAGAGAGATAACGTGATAGGCCGTATCTCAACTGCCATCCCGCGTATCACGACTAATCCAGACCGCCCTGATGACGCCACAGATGCCCACTCAATGGCAACAGGAGACATCAATGGGGATGGCCTAGACGATATCGCGATCGGAAACTGGAACCCTTTTGGTGGTTTTGCTCCGGTGTTCCTTATCCAGCAGGAGGGTGGGAATTTCAGGGTCTCGAGCGACACATTTCTGGAACGCCTACTTCAACTTCCGATGGTGAATTCTGGGTCGACCGGCAATGAGGGATTTAACCTCCTGCTCGATCTCCACTTGGCGGACGTTAACGCAGACGGCTTTGCTGACCTTATCGCTGGTTTTGGGCATGGGTCGGCCTACAGCCTGCTGTTTATAAACAACAATGGCTCTTTTGATTTTGACCAGCAAGTGCGCTTGCCGCCAACAGTCTACGGGGTGGATGCAAACATGCATTTGGAAACGAGAAGCGTTGATCTGGACAACGATGACGACCTTGACTTGGTGCTCCTCCACTCAAGGATCTCGCCCTACTACGCGGGGACCTATCTGCAGGTCTTAAGGAATGATGGGGGGCAATTCGCCGATGTGACGCCTAGCGCTATGGTCCAAGAAGATAGATATGTCCGCGCCAACCGTCTCGAATGGACATCTGACCTCTTCCTTCGCGATATCGATCGAGACGGCAAGGTCGATATCATCCATGGCCTGTATGACGGCCGACTTTCTGTGTTCTTCAACCAAGGTGCTATGAGGTTTAGCAGGCTTACAGCGTCTCTGCCCAACAATGAGAACGGTCGCCTCCTTGCGGTGGATGATTTTGATAAGGACGGCGATTACGAACTCGCTTATTATCAATACGGGGGTTCGGCATCGGAGAAGGCATATTTCGTCAATGTCTATAATGTTGCCTTTTCAAAGCCATGACGTCGCTTAGAATGCTGCGATGTGGCTTTCATGATTGCCAATCAAAGAAACCAGCAGTCGGGCAGATTGACCTTTGATCCTTCCTTTTATTCTCGCAGCGCAGGTGGCAATCGCGCCGGCAGGCGAGGAGTTCATTTGCACGCCCATACGGGTTTGGGATGGTGACGGCCCGATATGGTGCGAGGAAGGCCCTCGTATACGGCTTGCCGGCATTGCAGCGCGCGAGATGGATGGCACATGCCGCACGAACCAACCTTGCCCTGATGTCGGCGCAATAGAAGCCCGTGACGCACTTGTGGCCCTCATCGGCCAATCTATCGGTCGCAGCCCTGAGGGTCACGTTCTCGTGAAAGGTCCCGCCATGCGCTGCAGATCAGATGGTGATGGCGTTGGAAGTCGCACGGCGGCATGGTGCATTTCTCCGAGGGGCGGAGACCTCTCCTGCTCCATGGTTGCAGGCGGATGGGCGTTGCGTTGGGAGCGGTTCTGGAAAGATCACCGCTGCGACTAGGGGGGTGCGTGGTGTGGAGGCACCGGCGTCGATTTGCAGGTACCATCCTCTTTGTGTAACGGTTTGGGTATTATAAATTCTAGATCAATGGTGCTGCCTTAATCCACATATACATTGATTATTTCTTCCCTATTCAAATCGTATATGCAGTGGGCTTCTGATCGAACCATTGAACCAAAGGAATTTTCAATTCTGAAATTCGGTAATTATCGCTCCCCCTCCTCCATGTATAAGATTGCAACTGCTATCTAGGCCTCTTTGGGCCTCTTCTCTTGAAGGGCGGAAAAAATAAAACTGGCGTTGCAATTTCGAAGGTCCTGTTCTTACACAATAATAAAATGCATGTGCAACTTCTCCTGCGACGGGGCCAAGTCCAAATGACGGGCTATAACTATCTGCCGCAGCCTTCTCTTTATTGGCCCTTTCTCGTCTTTCTTGTTCTTCGGCGTCACGATGCCTTTTTTCCTTTTTAGCCTTTTCCTGCTCACGGAAGGCGATGAACTCTGACGGATTATCGAAGCCCGCCTTCGACATATCGCTTAAGAATTTTCCCCAATCACCGGCCGTACTAATCCCTGCAGCCTGAGCGGCTAGGAACGTTTCTTTGTCGGAAAATCCTCCAGCCTCTGCAGCCTCCATTTGCTTATTGCTGTCGTAGCCCTTGATGAGGCGAGGACCTTCTTCGACCAAAGCGATGGCCGCAAAAATTAAGAAAAATTCCGCTGCTACGACTGCCAAAAACGCAGGCCATTTGCTGGTGCCAACTTCGACGACTGTGTCCGGTTGCACAATCTCAAATTCTAGTAGCTCATGAGTGAAATAATCGCGCATGGTCCCCACAGATTTTATCAAGATGGTATCTCCATCTTTGACCTGATCTACGGGGAGCACCTGCCTCGTTAACGACGTCAGCACATGCCGAATTTTGATGTCAATAAACTGTGAGTCTGCGGGAAGAACTATCTCCACTTCCTCACCCGCCCGAACATCTCCAATTTCTATGTCGTCAGCGTATAGCGTAAGCTTCTCGCCAAATCTGACCCACATGTGTTGTCTGATAAAATGAACTGTGATCGGGCCTCGCCCTGCATTTGCCCCCGCCGGTCTCGACGGACCCTCTTGAACCGGAACCGCATCCTCAGCCGCTGGGACTGAAAAACGATATCCACAATGCTTGCAAACCCGCGCAGCCCTCTTGATGGTCTCCGCACAATCCGGACAAGACTTCTCGTTTTCGTTCACTTTGCCCCCCTGCGCATAGCCATTAACTCACAGACTACGACCGTGCTCCGTTACCGACAACTGCCAACTGCGATCACCTTCGAGCCACCTTGCGGTATGGAAGCGAGGATCAGAACCGAACTAGAGACTACTGCGGCGTCACTTCCTGCCACCCGCTGTTTTCCATCTCGTTCCTAGCCGCTGAGAAAATACCACCACCGGTGTTAGCTCCAGCATGTAAATTGCGAACGAAGTACTTCCCTTTACCGTCGATAATTCCAACCCATTTGGATTGCTCATATTTGCTTTCAGCCATATAGCGTTGAACCGAAAGCCTCTCCCCGCTTACCGCATCTCTGATCGTGAAGGTGAGGTCGACAGTAGCCTCTGTCCTTCTAGATGCCTTGAGGATTGGAACACTGGATTTACCCGCATCATTACCAGCTCGGTTCACGGCCACTTCGATAGAAATCTCCGGATCACCACTGCGGACCAAGAAGGCCCCAGCGCTTTCCGCCTCGACTTCAACTAGATTGGTCAAGAACCCCCTGTTTCGATCCTCGACAAAGCCAGTCAACTCCACCGCAACCCGCCTGCCTTTCACACCGGCAAAGTCTACATCCTCCATGACGCGGCTTCCGGCGATGCGCAGAACATTCTGAGAGACAACAGAAAGCAAGCCCTCGCCGCTAGTTTTTTGGGTAGTCGAGCAACCCTGCAACGACATCGCTAGCGCAGCCGCGAATATCAAACGCCTCATGGCCTTCTCCCCCTTTTTGAATTTAAGTCGAAATTAAAGGCCGCAACATTTTTGGCAAGAGGGGTCGGTCACGTTATCGGGAGGAGGACATCGAGCGCGATCACCCCAGCCCGTCGATGGCCCGCCACATGAAGACAAACCTCTCTTTTGGACAACCAAAAAAGCAGGGTGGCAGGCACACAAACTATTCAGATGCTTCTCGTATCAAAAATGACCGCAAGCATTAAGAGGCACACAAAGGTCTCGACCCTCTCAGAGGGCATACCGATCACAGTGCGTTGCGCATTGATCTTGGAGCTGAGAATTTGTCGGCGGCACCCGCTCCAAAGCGAGCGCACACCCCGATCTGATGCACAATGCATCAGATCTAATGGCGAGACAAAGCCCGATGCAGGGATGTGGCGGCGAGAGAAAGCAGGAGAGGCTCGCGATAGTGTAGGGTAAGAAAGCCCTAGCCTTGCCGCTCTGCATTCTTATGCGGGGCGAGGGTTTGTGCATGTTACACAGTAACATAGGGGTCTTGCGGGCAGCCTAAGGTGGAGCCACCATCGCTAACACAAGACTGACATCCAGCAGCTTGAGATCACCCATCGGCAAACGGCAATGCACACGATTGAGGCGATGCGCGCTACTGCACCCAAATGTCCCCTCAGCTCAATTTTGGGGCCGACAAAAACACTTCAAGCCTGATGCAGTTTTGATGCAATAGCTGACAAAATCCGGCCAATCTCGGCTTGAAAAGTTTCCGTTGGCGAACTAGAAGCTTGAGCGGGTAATTCAGGTTATAGCATTGATTTAATGCAAACCCTTCATGCGGACTTGATCGATCGCATCACTTTTTCGTTCAGGGGAACGCGGTGGAGCGTGAATTCGGGAGGCAGGGGCCGGAGGTTCGAATCCTCTCTCCCCGACCAATTTCGCTGCACAAGCAGCTACATTCCAGCATTCGTGATAGTTGCCCGCGCTTTTCGCATGGGGCACGCTGCGGGGCATGAACCTATTCGATCTCAGCGGGCAGACCGCAGTCATTACCGGCGGCAACAGCGGCATCGGCCTTTCCATGGCGCGCGGGCTGGTCAAAGCGGGCGCGGATGTCGCAATCTGGGCGCGGAACGAGGACAAGAACGCAGCGGCGGTCGAGGAACTCAACGCGCTGGGTGGCGGGCAGGCCGTGGCTTTTCCTTGCGATGTCGCGGAAGAGGAAACGATCGCCTCTGCCATGGCATCGACGCTCGATCGCATGGGCAAGGTCGACATCTGTTTTGCCAATGCCGGGATCGGCCAGGGGATGGCGTTGCCCGAAATGACCGCCGAAGCATGGGACCGCGTGATGGCTGTCAATGCGCGCGGGCCCGCGCTAACCTATCGCTATGTTACCGAGCATATGGTTGAGCGCGGCGTCGGCGGAAAGCTCATCGCGACAAGCTCCGGCCAATCGATCATGGGGGTCAACCGGAGCTCGAATTATGCGGCGTCGAAGGCTGCCGTAAATGGCCTGACCCGCGCTGCGGCATACGAGCTGGCTCGCTACAGGATCACCGCAAATGCACTGCTGTTCGGTTTCTACGAGACCGACCTGACGGCACAGGCTGACCCGCGCTTCGCCGAATGGATGACCAAGCGAATCCCGCTGCGGCGCTTTGGTGATCACGAGGGGCTAGAGGGGCTCGCCGTATTCTTCGCCTCGCCGCACAGCGACTACATCACCGGGCAATGCCTGCCGGTCGATGGAGGACTCTGCATCAGTTGATTGGGTGAGTTTGTCTCGCGAATATCTACCCCTAGCCGCCTCTCAGCAGTTGCACACCCCAGTCGCGCTCGAACAAATAGAGTAATAACCGGGCCGCCTGCCCGCGCTTGCTAGCTAGCCCCCCATCGCGTTCGATAAGGAGCCGCGCATCCGCATGGGCGGCTGGCAACAGCCGTGTGATCTGTTCGAGATCGGCGACACGGAAGGGTGTGTCGCCCGATTGCCGCGTCCCGAGCAATTCGCCGCCGCCGCGTAGTTCAAGGTCCTCCTCGGCAATACGAAAACCGTCCTGCGTTTCACGCATCAGTGCCAGGCGGCGCTTCGCGGTTTCCGAAAGGGTGCTCCCGCGCAACAGCAGGCACACCGCCTGTTCGCTGCCCCGGCCAACGCGCCCGCGCAGTTGGTGCAATTGCGCAAGGCCGAATTGCTCGGCCTGTTCCACCACCACCAAAGTCGCGTTGGGCACGTCCACACCCACTTCAATCACCGTAGTCGCAACCATCAGCTTCGCATCGCCCGCGACGAACCGCTCCATCGCGGCGTCTTTCTCCTCGGGCCTCAGTTGCCCATGCACCAGCACGACAGCATCCCCGAACCGCTCCTTGAGTGCTGCATAGCGAGCTTCTGCCGCCGCCAGATCTGCGACCTCGCTTTCGTGCACCATCGGGCAGACCCAGAAGGCCTGCTGGCCTGTTTCCAGATGGCGCGCGATCCCGTCTACGATTTCGTCCATGCGGTCCATTGACGTCACGCGCGTGATGATCGGCTTTCGCCCGGGCGGCATCTCGTCGAGGCGGCTGACATCCATTTCGCCATATTGCGCAAGCGTGAGCGTGCGCGGGATCGGAGTGGCGGTCATCGCCAGCGTATGCGGCGTTTGCTTGCCCTTGTTCGCGAGCTGCAGCCGCTGCGCCACGCCAAAGCGGTGCTGCTCGTCAATCACGACCAGCCCCAGATCCTTGTAGTTCACCGTGTCCTGGAAGATCGCATGTGTGCCAACGACGATGTCGATGCTGCCATCGAGCAATCCCATGAGGATACTCTCGCGTGCCTTGCCCTTGTCGCGCCCGGTCAATAGCGCAACCTCGACCCCCGTGGGGGCAGCCATGCTGCGGATCGTTTCATAGTGCTGGCGCGCAAGTATCTCGGTCGGGGCGAGCAACGCGGCCTGCTTGCCCGCCTCGTTTGCGATCAACATCGAATAGAGTGCTACAACCGTCTTGCCCGCGCCAACGTCGCCCTGGAGCAGTCGCAGCATAGGCGCGTCTTGCACCAGATCGCCCTCAATCTCCGCGATCGACCGCTTCTGCGCGCCCGTCAGCGGGAATGGCAATTGCAACTTGCCGCGCAGGCGCCCGTCACCCTTGAGCGGCTGCCCCTTGCGGCGTCGATTGTCTGCTCGCACAAGCATCAGCGCGAGCGAGTTCGCTAGCAGCTCATCATAGGCGAGGCGGTCACGCGCCGTAGGGTTCTCTCCCTTGTGCGCCAATTGCAGCGCATCGCGCCATGCCGGCCATCCAGCGCGATCGAAATGCGCCGGTTCGATCCACTCCGGCAAATCAGGAACCCGTGCCAATGCCTGCTGCGCGAGCCCTGCAATGCGCGGCTGGGTCAACCCTTCCGAAAGGCCATAAACCGGTTCGTTGAGTCGCCCCAGCGTGGCTCCGCTCTCGCTCTCGACATGATCCGGATGAACGATTTGCAGCATGTCGCCAAAGCGGTCGAGCTTGCCTGCCACCCAGCGCTTCTCACCGACCGGCAGCTGTTTGCGCGCAGAAAATGATGCGCGCCCGAAATATGTCAGGGCGCAAATATTGCCTGCGCTGTCCTGCGCCAGCACACGATAGGGCCCGCGCCCCAAGCGTGGCGCGCGATGTTCTACCGGCGTCAGCGCAATCACGATCTGCTCGCCTTCTGCTGCGTCGTCGAGCGTTTCCACTGCCCGGCGCGACACGAAGCGTTCGGGCAAATGATAGATCAGGTCACGAACACGGGTCAGCCCAAGCTTTTCGAGCGGCTTGCGCAATTTCGGCCCGACGCCTTCCAGCGCGTCTGTTTCAACGAACAGGGGATTGAGGGCTTCGGGGCGCATCCTGTCCTCCCTAACCGCTTTGTCCGCGCATGCGAAGCCGCCGGAAAGCTTGCCACCCACCCCTTTTTGCGGTCTAACGCCTGCATAGGCGACGCTTTGGGGGGAAAGGTCGCATCCTCTCTGCACTAATCCGGCACAGCCTTACGGGTCGCAGCGTAGTACCAAGAGAGGGGACTCAATATGATCCGTAAACTGACTATCGCCCTTGCGGCGGCATCATTCGCGTTCACGGCAGCTCCGGCAATTTCGCAGGACAATGAACAGCCACGCACCACCTACAGTATCGAATTCCTGCGTTTCGCCCCCGATAAGGCCGACACATGGACCGAGATGAACGATAAATATTGGGCGCCCGCAGCAAAGAATGCCGGGCTCAAGCCTGCACAGGTACACTGGCTGATGGATGGCGAATGGGACCTGATGGTGGTGCGAGAGATTCCGCGCGGTCTCGCTGCATTCGACACGCACGCCTCGCCCGAGCGGGCGGCCTGGCAGGTCGAGTTTCTCAAACTCGTTGGCGGTGAAGAAGCAGCCAAGAAGATGCGTGAGGAACAGGGCCAGCTTATCGATGCCTCAATGCGTTTCTTCAGTCACACCCATCCGTGACGATAACGCCCCCTTGATCGCAAGGGCATGATCAGACAGAGGGGGCGCCATTCCCAAACCGATTGGCGCCCCCTTCCATGCCCGAAGCCCTTACATTCGATGCCCGCCTGGCCCGCGCCAAGTTTCGCGCCTGGCACCGCGGCACCCGCGAAGCAGATTACATGATCGGCGGCTTCTTCGACCGCTATCACAGCCAGTGGCGCGAAGCCGAGTTGCGCTGGTTCGAAGCGTTGCTCGACGAAGACGATGTCGACGTGATGGCCTGGGCGCTTCAGACCCAGCCGGTTCCGCCACATTTCCAGGGAGACCAGATCGAGCTGATGCAGCGGCTCGACTATGTCGACATCCCGCGCTAGGCGCTGCCCCGTGTGAGCGCAGGAGTCCCGCCTGCATCGCAAGCCTGACCTGACCATGCCCGACTTCAATCGCATCCTTTCGGCCAAGAAGCCGCTGACGCTGGCGTCGGTTGCGCGCGGAGCGCAACCGCTGGTCATGAGCGACCTCGCGCGCGCGACCAATGGCCGCGCCGTGTTTATCGCTCCCGATGACGCCGCGATGCGTTCGGTCGCGGAAGCCGCCAAATTCTTCGCGCCCGAACTCGAAGTGATCGAGTTTCCTGCATGGGATTGCCTTCCATACGACCGCGCGAGCCCCGCACTTTCGGTCAGCGCACGGCGGCTAGCAGCATTGCACCGGTTGCAAACCGGCAAAGCCGGGACGCAGCTGCTCGTGACGACGGTGAACGCAGTGCTCCAGCGCGTGCTGACGCCTTTCCGCATCCGCGAAAGTGTACGCGAATTCAAGCCAGGAACCGTCATCGGCCACGCGAGCCTCTCTGCGTTGTTGCAGCGACAGGGCTATTCGCGCACCGATACGGTGGTCGATCACGGCGAATATGCGCTGCGAGGTTCGATCGTCGACATCTTCCCTTCAAGCCTTGAACAGGGGCTTCGGCTCGACTTCTTCGGCGACGAGCTAGAGAGCTTGAGGCTGTTCGATCCCAACACTCAGATGACGGTCGGCACGCTCGACCGGCACCTGCTGCTACCGGCGAGCGAAGCCCTGCTCGACGAAGATAGCATCAAGCGCTTCCGCAGCCGCTATCGAGAGTTGTTCGGCGCCACCGCCACGCAGGACCCGCTCTATGAAGCTGTGAGCGATGGCAGGCGACTTGCCGGCATGGAGCATTGGCTTCCGCTGTTCGAGGATCGTCTGGCGACGATATTCGACTACCTTAGCACTGACGATGTGGTGGTGATTGATAGCGGCGCTCTTGGGGCTGCGGACGAGCGCTTCAAGGACGTTGCCGATTACCACCAGGCGCGCCGGAAAACCGCCGGACAGGCCGCGGGCAGCTATCGCCCGCTCGGCGAAGGCGCGCTCTATCTGGAACAAGGCGAATTCTCGGCATTGCTGGCCGAACACACGGTGCATCGCAGCGTGATCTTTGCCGAGCCCGCAAGCGACAATGTAATCGATTTCGGCTTCGCATCGGGCCGCGACTTCGCGCCTGAACGTGCGCGCGGCGACAATGTCTACCAACTTGCCGCGCAGCATCTTACGGCGCTTGGCAAGGCTGGAAAGCGCCCGCTCCTAGCCGCCTATTCCACCGGCAGCCGCGCGCGTATCGCGTCGATCCTCGGCGAAGCGAGCACTCCCTTAAAGCTGGCTGACAGCTGGCAGGAAGCCCTCGGCCTTTCTGCCAAGGGGCAGCCGGTTGCCATGGTGCTGCCGCTCGAAACCGGCTTCGCCAATGCCGAGCTCGAACTGCTCACCGAGCAGGACCTGCTTGGCGACCGGCTGGTCCGACGGCGCAAGCGGCGCAAGGATTCGGATGCCTTCCTCGCCGAACTGCAGGCATTGGCTCGCGGCGATCTGGTGGTCCATGTCGAGCATGGGATCGGCAAGTATCTCGGTCTTGAGCCGATTACGGTTGGCAAGAGCGAGCATGATTGCGTGATGCTCGAGTACAAGGGCGGCGACAAACTCTACATCCCGGTCGAAAACATCGACGTGCTAAGTCGCTACGGCTCCTCCGAAGACGCCGTCATGCTCGACCGGCTCGGCGGCGAAGGCTGGCAGAAGCGCCGCGCTCGCTTGAGAGAGCGTATCCGCGAGATTGCCAATGAACTGATGCAGGTTGCGGCCCTGCGCGCGCTCAGGAAAGCGCCGGTGCTCGAAGCCGAGCCTTCGGTCTACAACCAGTTCGTCGAGCGTTTTCCGTGGGAAGAAACCGACGACCAGGATGCCGCCATCGGCGACGTGCTACACGATCTGGAAAGCGGCAGGCCGATGGACCGGCTGGTGTGCGGCGATGTCGGCTTCGGCAAGACCGAGGTGGCGCTGCGTGCGGCGTTCGTCGCGGCAATGAGCGGCCAGCAGGTGGCAGTGGTGGCTCCCACCACCCTTCTGGCTCGCCAGCATTACAGCAATTTCGCCGAGCGATTTTCCGGTTTTCCGCTCAAAGTCGGGCGGCTTTCCCGCCTGGTTCCCTCCAAGGAAATGGCCGAAACTCGCGAAGGGCTGGAAAAAGGCGATGTCGATATCGTGATCGGCACCCACGCCATCCTTTCGAAGAGCACGAAATTTCGCAATCTCGGGTTGGTAATTGTCGATGAGGAGCAGCGCTTCGGGGTCAATCACAAGGAACGCCTCAAGCAATTGCGCGCCGACGTGCATGTGCTGACCCTCACCGCGACGCCGATTCCGCGCACGCTGCAGATGGCGATGAGCGGGTTGCGCGAACTCTCCACAATCCAGACCCCGCCGGTCGATCGCCTGGCGGTGCGCACCTATGTCATGGAGTGGGATGACATGGTGATGCGCGAGGCCTTGCTGCGCGAACATCACCGCGGCGGGCAGAGCTTCATCGTGGTGCCGCGCATCTCAGACATGGGCGAAGTCGAGGAATGGCTTCGCGAACACGTGCCCGAAGTAAAGGCCATATCGGCCCATGGCCAGATGGGTGCAGGCGAGGTGGAAGAGCGAATAAGCGCCTTCTACGACCGCAAATACGACGTGCTGCTTTCAACCACGATCGTCGAAAGCGGGCTCGACATCCCCAGCGCCAACACGATCATCATTCACCGCGCGGACCGCTTCGGCCTCGCCCAGTTGTACCAGCTCCGCGGTCGCGTGGGCCGTTCGAAGCTGCGCGCTTATGCCTATCTCACCTATGAGAAGGACGTGCAGCTTTCCGAAGTCGCGGAAAAGCGGCTCAAGGTGCTGGGCGACCTCGACTCGCTTGGCGCGGGTTTCCAGCTCGCCAGCCATGACCTCGACATTCGCGGTGCGGGCAATTTGCTGGGCGACGAGCAATCGGGCCACATCCGCGAGGTGGGCTTCGAACTTTACCAGTCGATGCTGGAAGACGCGATCCTGGCGGCAAAGGCGGGCGAAGTCGGCCTGTCCGCTGAACGCGATACGCTTTCGCCGCAGATCACGGTCGATGCACCGATCATGATCCCCGAGGATTACGTGCCCGACCTGGCGGTGCGAATGGCGCTTTACCGCCGCTTGAACGACGCCAAGGACAAGGCCGAGATCGAAGCGATCGCGGCCGAGATGATCGATCGTTTCGGCGCGCTTCCCGATGCCACCGCCAATCTCGTCAAGCTGATCGAAATCAAGCACCAAGCCATCATCGCCAATATCGCCAAGATCGATGTGGGCGCGCGCGGAACTCTGGTGAGCTTCCACAAGGACGATTTCCCCGACCCGGCAGGCTTGCTCGCCTATGTCGACCGGTTGAAGGGCACAGCGCGGCTTCGGCCTGACATGAAACTGGTGATCGAGCGTGCATGGGGCGACCCGCAAAGCAGGCTCAACGGGCTGTTCCAGCTTACCAAGGGGCTCTCTACAATCGTCAGGAAAGCGAAAAAGGGCGCCGCCGCCTAGGCGAGCTGCATCAGTTCCTCGCGCACGAGTGGTTCCGAGCCGAGGAAACCCTGCCAGCTGAAGCAACCTTCTGCGACAACGGCAAGCCGCTGCTCCTCTGTCTCAATTCCCTCGGCCACGACATCAAGGTCGAGTACGCGCGCCAGCGAGACGATGGCGCGAAGCACCGCCAGGTCGCGTTCGTTTTCGGCAATGCCCTGCACCATCGAGCGGTCGAGCTTCAGCGCGTCGAGCGGCAAGCGCTTGAGATAGTCGAAATTGCAGAAGCCCGCGCCGAAATCGTCGAGCGCAATGCGAATGCCGAGATCTCGCAATTGCTTGAGCCGGCGCGCAGCCAGGTCGAGATCGCCGAGCAGCAGTTCCTCGGTGATCTCGAGCGTTACCTGCTTCGGATCGAGCATGCTCGCAGCAAGTTCGCTGGAGAATCGCGCAACGAAGCCTTCCGCAAGCAATTGCTTGGGCGTCACATTGAGCGACAGCCGGAGGGTATCGGGCCAATTCTTCGCCTCGGCGACGGCCAGTGTGAGCATGTGCCGCGGCATGTCCTCGGCCAAACCTGCCTTGGCAGCGAGGTCGAACAGCTCGCGTGCACCGATCTCGCCACAGCTCGGGTGGATCCAGCGCGCGAGCGCCTCTGCGCCAACCATGCGGCCGCCATCGCCCGCGAATTGCGGCTGGAAGCGAATCTCAACCTGCCCGAGCCTGAGCGCCAGTTCGAGCTCGTCCGCCAGTTCGATCGAATCGCGCTCGAATAGCGCCGATTGCCGCTCGCCTGCTCCGGGACGCTGGAGAATCGTCATGCGATTTGCCTACACTTCACAGGGCAGGAGTGCCTGCCCAAAATTGCGTGCGTTGAAAAATGGCACAACCCGCCATAGGGAGAAGTGCCAGCGAACCGGCGGAAAGGGCAAAAATTGGCCAAATCGCATGATTTCCAGCGCGTTGCCCTGATCGCATCCGATACGGAGCGCGCGCAGGCGGCCTATGCCGATATGCAAAGCGCGCACGATTGGGCACCGCTGGCCGAAGCCGATGCAGTGGTCGTTTTGGGCGGCGACGGTTTCATGCTCCAGACGCTGCATGCCATGCTCGATTCGGGCCGGGTGATCCCGGCCTACGGCCTGAACCTCGGCACGGTCGGCTTCCTGATGAACCGCTATCGTGCTGGCAGCGATATTGCGAAGCGGCTTTCACGCGCTCGCGAGATCGCGATCGCGCCCTTATGCATGGACGCACTGACACAGGACAAGCAGCACCATCGCTTTTACGCGATCAACGAGGTGTCGCTGCTGCGTGAAACGCGCCAGACGGCCAAGATCGAAGTCACCGTGGATGAAAAGGTACGGATTGCGGAGCTGGTGTGCGACGGTGTGCTCGTGTCGACCCCGGCAGGCTCGACCGCCTACAACCTTTCGGCCAATGGCCCGATCCTGCCGCTCGATTCGCAACTGCTGGCGCTTACTCCCATCAGCGCCTTCCGCCCGCGGCGCTGGCGCGGTGCGATCCTGCCCGATCGCAGTACCATCAAGCTGACGGTGCGCGAACCGCACAAGCGCCCCGTTTCCGTAGTGGCCGACCAGAAGGAAGTGCGCGACATCGCCGAAGTTTCGCTCGCAATCGCGCGCGAATGCGAACTCAGCCTGCTGTTCGATCCGGGCCATGCGCTGGACGAGCGCATCGTTGCCGAACAATTCGTCGTTTAGCCCTCTTGCCAAACGATTCCGTCGCCCATATAGGCGCACTCCTGCCCGCGAAGAGGCTGCTCCCCGATAGCTCAGCGGTAGAGTAGGTGACTGTTAATCACTTGGTCGTTGGTTCGAATCCAACTCGGGGAGCCACTATTTTTCAATAGCTTAGGCTCATATTCAGGTTCACTTTGTGGGCCTGAAATTCGTTTGGGGTAGCGTCTGGGGTAACGAGCGCCAGAGCAAAAAGGGGCCAGCCCGAGAGCCAGCCCCTTCCCTGTTGAACCACCTTGCGCGCCCCAAATAGCTTGCCCGACTCGGCCCGATAATCCAGTGTGCCGCCAATGGCCTCATGAGCGCGCTACTGCTCACGACGGTCAGGGGCGGCGTCCCTAGACCCTTCGCCGCCCCACACCTTCACCGACAAAAGACCCCCGACACCGTTTCCGATGCCGGGGGCCTCGAACCCACCTAACAACCGGGCATCAATCCGGCCTTCGGTATCGTTATGCAGTCAGCGTCACCTTGGTGAACGCTGCAGGATGGCGGACAGCAATGTCGGCCAGCTGCGTCGCGCGATACGTTGGCCTTCTCTCACGCGCTGTGATGCACGCTGCCGCTAGCGAGGCAACTGCCCCCGACCGCTGCGTGTTTCCTAAATCTGCGGATCGAAGCTTTGACCCCTTCTGCGCCTAGCGGGCTCTTTGCCTTTGGTGCCGCCCTGCTTGAGCAAGGTTGTGATGAGCTGCTCTTCGGTGAATGGTTTTGTGATGCAGTCTGTCATGCCGGCTGCAAGGGCTTCGTCGATGGCGGTTCGTGTTGCCCCTGCGGTCATGGCGATGACGGGCAGGTGTTGGAGCTCCGAATCACGGCGCATCATGGCGACGGCCGTGTTGCCATCCATGACAGGCATGTGCACGTCCATCAGGACGATATCGACCTTGCCTGGGTTGTTGGCCAGCCAGTCGAGCGCTTCCTGACCGTTGCTGCAGGAACTGACCTGCGCCCCGGCAGTCTCGAGCAGCAGTTCGGTCAACTCGACGATCAGGTCGCTGTCATCGACCAGCAGGATGTGCTTGCCGGCCAGAGGCTCTTCGGAGTGCCCGGTTGCGCCCTGTTGCTGACCTTCCAGCGCTACAGGCAGGTCATCGCAGCGACCGAACTCCAGTTCGACTGTAAAGGTACTGCCAACGCCTGGCTCGCTCTCGACATTGGCGCAGCCGCCCATCAGTTCGGCCAGTTCCTTGACAATGGCCAGGCCAAGGCCTGTGCCCTGGAAGCGACGGGTCGCACTCTGGTCAACCTGCCGGAAGCGCTCGAACAGATATTGCTGGTCCTGCTTCGAGATGCCCACGCCGGTGTCGCTGACCTCGAACCTCAGGCGCACCTTGTCCGGGTCTGGGCAAGGCAAGAGGCTGGCCTCGACATGCACCTCGCCATGCTCGGTGAACTTGATGGCATTGCCGATGAGGTTGTACATGATCCGCTGGAAGCGCGTGGCATCCCCGGTCACATATTGCGGCAGGTCAGGTGAATGGTTCAAGCTAAACGCGAGGCCCTTGTCGCGCGCCTGCCCTCCCATGACCGACTCCATGGTCGCGCATGCGCTGGCCAGATGGACGGGTTCGTTTTCGAGGTCGATCTCGCCTGCCTCGATCTTCGACCAGTCGAGCACGTCGTTGACCAGGCCGAACAACATGTTGCTGGCCTGTTTGAGACGCTGCAGTTGCTCCCTATGCTCACCTTCGAGCGGAGCCTTCTCCAGCATGCGGGCATAACCCAGCACCGCGTTGAGCGGCGTGCGAAGGTCGTGGCTGACATTTGCAATGAACTGGCCGCGCGCACGCTCGGCACGCTTGCGATAGCCGATGTCTCGAATGACAATAACAAAATACAAATCACCTTCGAGATCGCATATTCCTACAGAAATATCTGCGTCGAAAACGCTACCATCCGCCCTCAAGCCGAAAACATCGCATTCTTGCCAAGATTTTTGGATTTTCTCTTTATTTATTTCGTCTAAAATTGAATTTTTGTTATTTATTTTTATTATTTTATTAATATTCATTTTATTATCGGATATACATGAGCCAAAATACTTATATGCTACTTTGTTATATTTGCAAATATTACCAGCAAAATCAACTAATATCACGGCATCCATTGAAGATTCGATTATTGCTTCTAGCCTGAGATTTGATCTCTGAAGGCTTTTGGCATTTTCCTCATATTTCAGATTTCCAAGACGATTTTTGATTAAATCAACTGCAATTATTGCAAATTGTTCTAACAAAAGAATATCAGATTCGCAAAGAATGCGAGGCTTATGATCTATTATGCATAGCGTCCCTACCGCAGACCCCTCAGACAAATGTAGGGGAAAGCCCGCGTAGAAACGAATTTTAGGCTCGCCTTTAACAAGGGGGTTGTCTCGAAACCGCTTATCAAGCCGGGCATCTTCAACGATTAATGGGGCCTTGTGTTGCAGCGCGAAGTTGCAAAAAGCTTGATCGCGAGGCGTTCCCTGAGCATCCAAGCCACACGAACCCTTAAAAATCTGATCAACGTCTCTCACGATCGAAATTAGTGCAATTGGCGTGTTGAAAACCTGAGAGGCAAGCCGGGCCAGGTGCTCAAATTCAGGATCTTTACTCTCATCTGAGAGCCGATAACGCTCTATAAGAGCAAGTCTTTCCGGTTCATCTTGCGGGATAGGAAATCTAATCATAATAAATCTGCCTATTTCCTGTCATAATAATATATATTGTCTGTCGTCAGAACATTAGGCTCAGATCGCGGAGAAACCTAGCGGAGCGCAGGCCTCGTTTGCGGGGTGATGTTAAGCGGCGAGCTTGCGGCGTTGCAAGCGCCGATATGGGCTTCCATCTCTGAGCCCAACCAACCCCCAGTTGCCCTTTAGGCAAAGTCGCGGAACGGCCCAGAGATCTCCAGTGAACCGACAGTTTGCGAAGATCCCGACGGGCGCGGTCATTCTTGCAAATAGTTCGCAAAATTACTTAATCTTCTTTTTGGTCGGGGTGCCAATTACCCGAGACGCAAAGCGTCTGGCTAGGACCCACTGTGACGGCTGGCGCTGACATGTGGGCCTTGCCCTGATCTGGCTTCGCGCTAGTCTGACACCATGCCAGCACCGACACGCAGGAAGCTATTCGACATTGTGGGTGAGTCCTATGACACGAAGGACGGAACGCCCCGCCAGAACGTGCTGGCCAGAGTCGACCCCGGCGACAGGGTTACGCTGGAAAGAGAGCCGGATAATCCGCGCGACCCGAATGCGGTGGCAGTCGTGTGGAAGGGATACGACATTGGCTATTTGCCGCGAGAAGATGCCAGCACGCTCGCATCGGCATTAGATGCGGGTCGAGAACACGTAGCCCAAGTTCACGAGATAAAGGGCGGGATGCCTTATTACCCCAGTTATGGTGTTCGCATTTCCATTGCATGGGACGGCAAGAGCCTGCCGATGTGGCAGGAGTTGAATGGCGAGCAGGAGGAGTACCGAGAGCGCAAATTGAAGGCGCTGAAGCGCACAGGTGACGATGTAGGCGGCGGCTGTTTCGGCGTTCTTGTGGGACTCGTGATTGTCGGCACTGTTGGCTTTCAATTCTTCGCCTAGCCTTCACCACCAATTCAGCCACCCAGCCCTTTAGCCTTCGGGCGCGGGCGTCCCTGATCTGCCGCGCTTCGTGCAATTGATCGCAGGACAACCCAATTTCTTTAACCTTGGGCTTTCCAAGGTTACTTTTGCCGCCACCTTGGCGCGCAACCTCACCCCGTTCCTGCGCCGCATCATATTCGTCGGCCAGACGGCGCCGGAAATCGTGCTGGCGCTTGACCTATATCATAGACTCTAGCCCAGGCATGGTTTAATCAGTTCCTGCGACCCGAGGGAAATGGCCTAGCCAGTTCCTCGACTAAAGCCCCGAGCGGACTGCCCCAACCAATACCCGCTCGGGGTTGTTTCTGCGCTGATTAAGTTCCGCTTCCGCGCTGCACCTACGGGACGACCCACCGACCTTGCCAGTCGCCCCCCTCGCGCCGCGTAAACTGCGCTCTGACATGACCGTCATGCATGAGAATGAACCAGTCCAAGCTTGCAAGTTCAACCAGCAGCACCGCGAAATTCTCGCGCGCAGGCATCACCTGCTCATCGGTCGGTTGGATTCCTTCGGCCCAGTCGGGGAGCCCGGAGGTCGGCGCATCAGAAAGCGCGCCGGGCCCGTCACCCAGATAGCAGCGCCGCGCATAATTGGTGCTTTCCGCCCAGGCTTGCTGAACCAGCGCTGTGTCCGTCTCGATCCGTCCTCGCCCGCGCAACCGCAGCTGCAGCTTTGCCGCGCGATCATAGCCCAGCACGCCCACTGGAGCACCGGCGCCAATCATGGCGCATTTTGGCGAGCGGATATCGGTGTGGAATCGCAGCGTCCAATCCTCGGCACTGAAGGCGCGCAGCACCATCACACGGGCATTGGCATCGGCGGTAGTCACCACCGGGGTGTGTAGCGGCGAATTACGGTCTGTCACTGCCCGCGTCAGCCGCGCGACGATATCGCCCCGGATGTCATCGAAATTGTCGAACATGGCGCGAGCCATCACCCGACCGACGCGCGTGAGTCAATCTGCCGACCACCGCCGCGAAGGTGCTGTCAGTTGCTGCTTGCGGTCGTAACTTGCAGAAGTGCTGCCTTAAGGATTATGACATTACCCAGACTCATAATAATCTTAATTCTTTTTGGCACTCGCGCATAGATCGGTTTGAGATACCCTTGCTCCGGTAAGGGTCGCAACTTACGAAGGCCCTGACCGTGCTGGGGGGCATTGCGGTCAGGGCCGTTTCGTTTCAGCCCATCGCCGCGTGACTGAACCCCACCCCCGCTCCTCTTCGGCGCCTCTGATCGCCCGTGCTTCGTGGATGTCGTTCACCGATAGGCCAACGTTACGAAAACCTGGAGTTTTACGAATCAAAACTCCACTTCCACCATGTCCGCGAACCTCATTCCGCTCCTGTGCCGCATCATATTCGTCAGCAAGGCG
This sequence comes from Altererythrobacter litoralis, assembly GCF_036324225.1. Classification (NCBI taxonomy): domain Bacteria; kingdom Pseudomonadati; phylum Pseudomonadota; class Alphaproteobacteria; order Sphingomonadales; family Erythrobacteraceae; genus Altererythrobacter; species Altererythrobacter litoralis. Next base: position 252 of record NZ_JAZDQV010000008.1, on the reverse strand, counting down.
ACGCCTCGTGGATGTCTTTGTAAGTAAGGCCGAGATCAGGCGCAGAAATCAATTCTTCCCGATTGGAAGAATAGCCAGCCCTGCCGACCTCACTGACCGGCCCCCACCGAGTGGTCCGTGTTGTTTGTTAGTGCATAATTGCCTCCTGCGCCATGGGTGGCCGTAGGTGGAGCGAAGCGGAACCGGAGGGCAGCCATGGCGATGGCGATGTTTCTGGGGCCGGTGGCCGATAACCGAGCGAGCTGTGCGGCC
>NZ_JAZDQV010000007.1:0-153391 GCF_036324225.1 Altererythrobacter litoralis | reverse complement strand
ATTACGAGCAGTGTTGAGAAGACAGACCTGACCAGCAAATGCGCTTCGCGCGCTTCGCCCTCGTGGCTGAACCAGGCGATAAGGCCAATACCAATGATGGCGCTGACAAAGAGCGCAGCAAGGCCTCGCTGCCTCAACGTCAGGCCCCATACCTCGCGGCTTTTGTCAGACGTAGAGACAACAGGATAGGATATTAGAAGGGCAGATGCGGCTGCTAGTAGCGGACCTGGCCAAAACGTCTGCGTTCCGGCTATCAAGGCGACCTGGCTCGCTACGACTATCGCACCAATGCAGATCAGATATTGCCAGAAGAGACCAGGGTTCGCCAATCGTACCCAGAGAGCGGGAATAATAACGAGCATGATCAATGCTGTTACAAAGTTCGCTTGGGCAGGACCGACGCCAAAGTCAGGAAAGAGCAAATAGCGAAAACCGATTAAAGGATAATATCCAACGGTAAGCGCGAAAAAAGCGATCTTCGACAAGCGCTGCCACGCCTCGAGGCCGCTGCCTGCACGAGCCAAATCTGTTTGCAATCCCATGCTCGGAGCGTGGGCGACAGTCCAGAGCTTGTCAATAAATCAATCAAGCCTCTTGCTGCGCTCAGCCTTGGCCTCGAGCGTTTCTTGTCCGTGTCTATACTGCGGATGGTTTGCGCCCTTCCTGATCGTCTCAGGCTTTCTAGCGCCGTGATATCTGCAGGTCTTACACCCCCATGCGGCGGGGCTCTTGCAGCGTTCCTTGGTGCGCTTGGATTTGGCCTTACAGCGCGCAGTCCCTGAAAGCCAGCGGCTCACTTTCCACAACGTATGCCCCACCGTTAACCCGCCCCCCGGGGGGGGTTAAAGAGCGATAGGGTGGAGGGATAGATCGCCTTCTTCGGTGAGCGAGACCTCAAATCCCCAAGCGGTTAGACGGCTCGCCGAAGCGCAAACAACGGCTGACTGCGACACCCTATTTTACAGGATTTTTACAGGAAGAAGGCCGGTCTAGCGCCTAACTAATTGAAAAATTGGCGCACCCGACAGGATTCGAACCTGTGACCTCTGCCTTCGGAGGGCAGCGCTCTATCCAGCTGAGCTACGGGTGCGTGGCGCGGTCAGCGACAAGCGAGCGGCGCGCTTAGCAAAGCACCGTCCCACCTGCCAGCCGAAAATCGCGCGCCCTTACGGTTCGCGGTTAACGCAGCAGGCCCGCGCATCAGGGATTTGGCAATTCTGGCCCGCTAATCCGGCGGGGCCATGTCGGGAATCTACCACACCGAAACGACTGCAACAGCCCGCACCGAGGCACTTGCCGCGCGTTGGCAGGCCTTGCATGCCGCCGGACAGGAAATCGGCGCCATGGCCGTACTCGGGCCAGAGCCGTTCGATTGCGAACTTGAGAGCTTCCCGGCCCGGATCGAAGCCAGGGCGGTGTGCGGCTTGTGCTCGCCAGCGATGGCATTGCCGATCTCGACGCGATCCTCCGGCCGGGCCTCGTCTCGCTGCGCACGATCCGCGCCCGAGGCCAGGACGCCACCGCCCCAGCACTGGCGCTTTGGCGCGAATTCCATGCACTGCGCACGGGGCTGCTCAGCCTTGCAATAGAGACTGAACGCGAAACTGAGGCGGAAGCCGAAACCGCGAATCCGCAGGTCGCCGCCTGGCTCTTGACCGCGTTCGCGATCTGTTCCAGTCTGGCTCGATGCTGACGCCCCTGATCGCCAATCCCGATTCGCCACCATCGACGGTGCCTGACGCGGCAGCGGTCGCGCGCGGCGTGGGGCGGCTGTTCGCGCGCAACGACATCTGGTGCCTCACTGAAATGCCGCTGCGAAATGGCCGCCGCGCCGATTTGATGGGAGTCGATGCCAAGGGGCAGATCGTGATCGTGGAGATCAAGGTCGCGCGCGGCGATTTGCTGAGCGATGCGAAATGGGGCGAATATCTCGATTTCTGCGACCGGTTCTTCTGGGCCCTGCCCCCCTCGCTCGATCGCGCCCCGTTGGAAGGGGAGGCATTCCGCCCCGATTGCTGCGGCGTGATAGTGGCCGATGGCTATGATGCGGAGATATTACGCCCGGCCCCGCTGCAGCCGCTCAACGCTGCACGTCGGAACAAGGAGTTGCAGCGGCTCGCCCGTGCTGCGCTGCGCCGCCATGCCGGGCTGATCGATCCGCTCTGCGCGAAACTGTCCGGCGCACAATAAACCCTGCACCCGCGCCTTCTAACCCGTCGCCATTTGCGATCAGCGCGGCTAGAACGCCCTCATGCTGCTCGCGTTTGCCATTGCCGCGCTGTCGATGACTGCGATCGTCGCCTTGCGCTATTTCGCCAGCAGCGGGTTCTTCGCCTGGCTCACGGGACGCAAGCGCCCCGGCCAATATGCAGCGCTGGGCGCGCAGATCCGCCGCGAGATAGGCTGGTCGCTCGGCTCAGCAGCGATCTATGGCGTGCCCGCCGGGCTGGTGGCCTGGGCCTGGCAGAACCTTGGTTGGACGCAGATCTACAGCGACATTGGCGCCTACCCCCTGTGGTATCTGCCGCTTTCGCTGTTCATCTATCTCTTCGCGCACGACACGTGGTTCTATTGGACCCACCGCTGGATGCATGCGCCGCGGCTGTTCCGGCTGGCACATGCGGTCCATCATGCCAGCCGCCCGCCAACGGCATGGACCGCCATGAGTTTCCATCCACTCGAAGCGCTTACCGGCGCCGTCGTGATCCCCGCACTGGTATTCCTGGTGCCGATCCATCTGGGCGTGCTGGCGCTGGTACTGGCGATCATGACAGTGATGGGCGTCACCAACCACATGGGCTGGGAGATGTTTCCGCGCTGGCTCGTCCGCTCGCGCCTGGGAAACTGGCTCATCACGGCGAGCCATCACGAGCGCCATCATGAAGAATATCGCTGCAATTACGGCCTTTACTTCCGCTTCTGGGACCGCGTGTGCGGCACCGATCGCGGATTGACGGAGAAATTCGGATGAAACCTGTCGCCACACTCTGCCTTGCCGCCGCCTCTGCCGCCTTGCTGGTCGGAGCCACCCCACCCAAACCGGGCCAAGTCGCCGTTACGGTGACCGACCTGCGCTCCGCCAAGGGCGTGGTGCGCGCCTGCATGACCAGCAATGCCAAAGTCTTCCCCCGATGCCGCGAGGATCCGGCCTCGTATCGCGTCGTCGTTCCTGCGGGCACAAGGGTCGAACTGCTTTTCAGCGGTGTGAAGCCGGGTCGCTATGCTGTGGCCCTGCTCCATGACGAGAATGACAACGGCAAGGCCGACCGCACGCTGGGGATGATGCCGAAGGAAGGCTTCGGCTTTTCGCGCGACGCGAAGGTGCAGATGGGGCCGCCCAAGTTCGATAGCGCCGCCTTCGACTATGCAGGGGACGCGGCCACGCTGACGATCCGCATGCGCTACATGCTCTGACGCGGGCGGCTATAGGCGTGACGTCACGCCGCCGACAAACCGCGACATCATGCTTTTCTGCGCAACTTAACGGTAAGTTTACCATGTCGCGCCAAAACCCATGGCTGACTCACTAGTCAGGAGCATGATTGGGCCATGGATAGCTTGCGCGGCAGCTTCGATACGCCGGACTTTACCGACGTCTCGACTGATTTCGACCTCGCCGACGAGGATATCGCTCGCGACCTGCCGCCGGCAGCGATCGGCCAGGACGAGCGCCGCATGCAGGTGCGCGCCTATAATCATTGGGCGAGCCTGCTGGGCGAACGCAACTTCCCTTCGATCGAAGAGCTCGATCCAGAGAACCTGACCGATTTCGGCCCCTATAGCGTGCTGCTCGACTTCTCGACCGGGATCGAAGACCCGGCGATCCAGTTCCTGGGCGACCAGCTGGCGGCGGAATGCGGCGCAGAAGGGCGCATCGACAAGCTGTCGGACGTGCCCAGCCGCTCACTGCTGAGCCGCATCACCGACCATTATCTGCAGATCCTCGCCAACCAGGCACCGATCGGCTTCGAAGCCGAATTCGTGAACCAGCGTGGCGTGACGATCCTCTATCGCGGCATCCTGCTGCCCTACTCTTCCGACAATGACACGATCGATTTCATCTACGGCGTGATCAACTGGAAGGAGATGGCCGACCAGGCCGCTGCCGACGAGCTGCTGCTCGAAATCGACCAGGCTCTCGAAACCGAGGAAGACGAACTGGCCATGCGCGACAGCGACCCCGTGACCGACTGGGCCGATGGCCCGAGCGCCGACGATTCCGATGCCCCGGAGAGCGCGAGCGAAGCCAGCAATATCAGCGACATCGGCAATTTCGGCCAGTTTGGCGACGAAGACGAGGACGAGGATAGCTTCGAACTCCCCGAACCCGATTTCGGCCATTACGGCCTCGATGTCGATTACGAGGATGAGGAAGAGGACGAAGCGAATTACGATTTCGCCTCGCTCACCGATCACATCGCGCCGCCGACCAAGAAGGCACTGTCGCTCGACCTTGACGAGCTGGCGGCATTGCCGCCGCTGCCCGAAACCTCGGGCGAAATCGGCTATGACAGCAGCGCCTTCGATTCGGCGCCTGCCAACTTCTCATGGAGCGAAGAAGCGGATAGCGACGACAGTTCGTTCGACGAAGCTCCCGCCAGCCACTCCTGGAACGAGCAGGCCGAGAGTGACGCGGACAATGGCGCGGATAGCGGCAGTTTCGAAGCGGATGACGAGGACGAAGGGGACTTCGTCGCCGAACTTCCCGCAGACGCCGGCCTTTACGACTATCTCGCCGCCGCGCGCGAAGCCGCCAAAAGCGCCCGCAACAGCGAGGACCGCAGCCGCCATTCGCTCTATGTCGCAGTCGGCCAGGCCTATGACTTCTCGCTCGCGGCGCAGGAATCGCCAGAGGACTATGCCGAACTGCTCGACGAATGCGGCATCGCTGCGCAGGAACGCGCGCCGATGACGCCGGTGGTCAAGCTCGTGTTCGGCGCCGACTACGACAAGACCCGCCTCACCGAATATGCTGCGGCGCTCAGCTATGCGCACCGCGTCGGCATCGCGCATGGCGCGCTGTCGAGCTATCTCTCCGAGGCCGAAGGCGGCCTCAAGGGCGTGGTCAATGCCGAGCGCAAATGGCGCCGCGAGCAGGCCGGCAAGGAAGTCGAAGCCGCTGACGGCGTGCGCGAAGCGCTGGCGAAGAAGATGCGCGAACTCGAACCGCAGGATTTCGGCGACCTCGAGCCCGAAGGCGGCGAATTCGCACTGGTGATGATCCGCCGGACCGAAGACGGCGAGATCGTGGTGCTGGGCGAAGTCGAGCAGGACATCCCGCTGATCGAACGCGCTGCACGCAAGTTGCTCGGCTAAACAGCCGCCGCACACCGACGCGACGTCACTTCGCACTGGCCAGCCGTGCCGGTGCACGATAGGGCGCGCCAATGTCAGTTCGGACAAGGCGCGCGATGATCTGGATCCTTGGTACTCTGCTGGCGATTGCATGTTCGCTGGCCATCGCGCTGCTGATCGCGATCCGGATCAACGGAGCGGCAGTGCTCGACCGGGTCGACCGGATTGCCGGGGGCTCGCGCGAAGTGGAGCTGCTCGAACAGGCGCGCTTCGGGCCGGGCGGCACGCAAGTGCTCGACGTTTACGCAACCGCTGCCACCACATCCGAACCGAAGCCTGTGCTGCTGTTCCTCCACGGCGGCGGCTGGAACAGCGGCAACCCCGCAGATTACGGCTTCATCGGCCGCGCCTTCGCGCCCGAAGGCTTCGTGGTCGTCACCGCCGGATATCGCCTCCATCCCGAAGGCCTGTTCCCCGCCATGCTCGAGGATACCGCCAGAGCAATCGGCTGGACACGCGCCAATATCGCGCGGCTGGGCGGCGATCCGAACCGGATCGTGCTCGCGGGCCATTCGGCGGGCGCCTACAATGTGGTGATGAGCGTGCTCGACCGGCAATGGCTGGCGCGCGAGGGACTGGGGCCCGATGCAATCGCCGGGGTGATCGGCCTTGCCGGCCCGTATGACTTCTTCCCCTTCACCAGCGATTCCGCCCGCAACGCCTTCGGCCATGTTCCCGATGGCGAAACCACCCAGCCGATCCGGTTCGTGCGCCAGGGTGCCCCGCCGATGCTGCTGCTGCATGGCGACAAGGACACAGTCGTCCGCCCACGCAACAGCCATGCGCTTGCGGCGGAACTCGACGCGGCCGGCACAAGCGCCACTACGCGCATCTATCCGGGCATGGACCACACCGACGTGCTGGTTTCGCTCGCCAGCCCGTGGCGCAGCAAGCGCCCGGTGCTGAAAGACATGGTGGAATTCGCACGAACGGTGCGGGCTTCAGTTCCGGTTCAGGACAAAATCGGCTAGCTCTGCATCAACATGCGCCTGTTTTGCCATTTCGTCGCTTTCCTTGCCGCGTTGCTGCTGTCGGTCCATCCCGCCGCCGCACAATCTGTGCTGCGCGATGCGGAGACCGAAGCACTGCTTAACGACATGGCCGCACCGCTGGTGAAGGCAGCCGGGCTCGAACCAGGCAATGTCGACATCATTCTGATCAACGACCCGACGATCAATGCCTTCGTTGCCGGAGGGCAGGCCGTCTACATCCACAGCGGGCTGATCAACGCGGCCGACACCGCCAATGAAGTGCAAGGCGTGATCGCGCACGAGCTGGGCCACATCACCGGCGGCCATATCGTTCGTTTCGACGAAGGCATGGCCGCAGCCAGCAATATCTCGATCCTCAGCCTGCTGCTGGGAGTGGGCGCGGCGCTGGCCGGGGCAGGCGACGCCGCCATCGGCATCATGCAGGCCGGGCAGCGCGCGGCGCTGGGCAAGTTCCTCGCTTTCAGCCGCGTGCAGGAATCCTCGGCCGATGCGGCAGGTGCAGAATATCTTTCCAAGGCGGGCATTTCGGGCCGCGGATCGCTGGCTTTCTTCGGCAAATTGCAGAGCCTCGAATTCCGCTATGGCGTGAGCCAGGACGACGACGCCGCCTTCACCCGCACTCACCCGCTTTCGGGCGATCGCATCGCGCGATTGCGCGAGACCTATATCGTCGACCCGTCATGGAATGCACCCGACGACCCCAGGCTGCAGGCGCGCTTCGAACGGGTCAAGGCCAAGCTTTATGGCTATCTTGCCGAGCCGCAAAAGACGCTCTCGGCCTATCCCAAATACGACACCAGCATCCCCGCGCGCTACGCGCGCGCCTATGCCTATCACAAGAGCGCGCTGATCGATAACGCGATGAAAGAGGCCGAAGGCCTGCTCGCGACCGATCCGGAAAACCCCTATTTCCTCGAACTGGCCGGGCAAGTCCGGCTCGAATCGGGCGACCCGCAAGGTGCACTGCCCTATCTCCGCAAGGCCACCGACAACAGCGGCAGCCAGCCGCTGATCGCCGCCATGTTCGGCCATGCACTGATCGCGACCGAAGATCCGGCGCGCTTCGAGGAAGCTGAAAGGGTGCTCAAGTCCGCTGTCGCGCGCGACCGGCTCAACCCTTTCGCATGGTACCAGCTCGGCGTGGTCTACGCCGCGCGCGGCGACATGCCGCGAGCGCGGCTCGCCAGCGCCGAACAGCAGGTCATGAGCCGCCGCTATCCCGAGGCGCTGCGCAGCGCGCAGGCCGCCGAGATGGGGCTGGAGCGCGGCACGCCCGACTGGATTCGTGCGCAGGATATCGCACTGCAGGCACGCGCCGAGCTTGAGCGCATGCGCGACCGAAAGTGAGTTCGACCGGGGACAAGATGACCGACAATTTCAAGACTTTACTTCGCACCGCCGCGGTGGCGCTGGTATTCGGCTTCGCCGGAGCTGCAATCTGGTCCTATTCGGGCCTCGGCGACGCGCGCACCAAAAGCTACCTACTCGCCAATCCCGACATCCTGCCGCAGATGGCCGAAGCCTATCAGTCGCAGCAGGCGAAGGACCGGCTGGCAGGCATTTCAGAGCAGGTTATGACGCCGTTCCCGGGCGCGGTGCTGGGCAATCCCAACGGCTCGAAAGTGCTGGTCGAGTTCACCGACTACAATTGCCCTTATTGCGCGATGAGCCAGGCCGACGTGCACCGGCTGATCGAATCCGACCCCGAAGTGAAGATCGTGGTCCGCGAATGGTCGATCTTCCAAGGCAGCGAAGTCGCTTCGCAAATGGCGCTCGCCGCCGCGAAACAGGGCAAATACGCCGCCTTCCATGACGCCATGTTCCGGCTTGGCCCGGTCTCGCCCGAAAGCGTCGAGGCAGCCGCGCGCGAGGCCGGGCTCGACCTCGAGCGTGCCCGCGCCGACGCCGCCTCGGACGAAGTGGCGCAGGAACTGGCGCGTAATCAGGCGCTGGCCGGGCAGCTCGGCTTTTCGGGCACGCCCAGCTGGGTGACGAAGGATCGCGCCTTCGAAGGCGCAGTGGGATATGGCGCGCTCAAGGAGGCGCTTGAGCCCGGCGAGAGCTGATGGCTGGCAGGCCCAGCCTGGCCCTGATCGCTTCGGCCATGGTGCTGGCGCTCGCCGCGCCGAGCGGGGCGGCGGCACAGCAGGTCGGGTCCGCTCAGGCGCTGCAAATCTTCTCCGAACGGCAAGCGCTCGAACAAAGGCTGCAGGACATCGGCTGGAAACTTGCGGTCGCCAACGCCCCCTTTTGCGACAAGGCCATCCCCGCGGTGGGCCTGCAGCTGCACGACATGGCAAGCTATGGCGACCCGGAGACGATGCGCCGCCTGTTTGGCCTCACGCGCGATTTCGCGGTGCTGACGGTGGCATCGGGCTCGCCGGCGGCTGCGGCGGGATTGGCCCCGGGCAGCGAGATCGCCGCAATCGACGGGGAAGATCCCAATAGCTGGGAAATTTCCGGTTCGCGTGGCTGGCGGCGAACGGTCCGCGCGCACGATTTGATCGATGCGCGACTGGCGGAGCGCGGGACAGTCGTCGTGACGCCGAGTGGCGGCGCGCCAATCGCGCTCGCTCCGGTGATGGCCTGCGCCACGCGGTTCGAACTCGGCGGCAGCGGCAAGCGTGCAGTCGCAGAAGGATCGCGCGTGATCATCGACCGCGACTTTCCCGGCTTCGATTACGCCGAAGACGAGCTGGCCGCCGCAATCGCGCATGAGCTCGCGCACAATCTGCTCAGGCATCGCGCCTGGCTCGATAGCGAAGGCCGCAAGCAAAAGAATATCCGGCTGACCGAGCGCGAGGCCGACCGCCTGATGCCGTGGCTGCTTGCCAATGCCGGTTACGATCCCGGTGCCGCCATTCGCTTCATGCAGTTGTGGGGACCTCGCCATTCGGGCGGGATCCTGCGCAAGCGCAGCCATGACGGGTGGGACGAGCGCGCCGAAGCGATTGAGGCCGAGACGGCGCTGGTCCAGCAGCTGCAGCGCGATGAAGGCATTGCCGACTGGCGGGCGCACTTCCGCCGCGAGATCGAGCGCCGGTTAGGCGTCAATCCTCGGTGATCTTGGCGTACATCGAATTGATCGGCCGCTCCATCACCCGGCGCACCATCGGCTCGAAGAAGCTCAGCGGCGCGCTGTCGTAATTGGGGTCGAACGCCGCCTGGTCGTATTTCTCGCAGAAATGCGCGCAAGCTTCGAAATGCGGATGGCCGCGATATTGCTCGCGGATGTCGCGATCCATGCCGACGAGGTGGAAGTAATAATAGCCCTGGAAGGCGCCATGCTTCTCGCAGATCCAGTGATATTCCTCGGGCACGAAGGGCTTGATGATCGCTGCCGCCACATCGGGGTGGTTGTAGGTGCCAAGCGTGTCGCCAATGTCATGCAGCAGCGCCATCACCACATAGCGCTCGTCGCGCCCGTCGCGATGCGCACGCGTGGCGGTCTGCAGCGAATGTTCGAGCCGGCACACCGGGAAGCCGCCGAAATCGCCCTTGAGCAGCTTGAGGTGGTCGAGCACACGATCGGCGACGCCTTTCGCGAAATCGCGGTATTCGCGCCCGATGATCGCCCAATCCTCGGCAGTGCCTTCGGTCATGGCGGTGAATTTGGCGTGTTCGCCCGGATGTTCCAAAGTGGCCATCATACCTCTCCTTGCAGACGGACAGTGTAACCTGCGCGACGGCAAGCGGCAAAACAAACTGCACCCCGCCGCTCAAATCGGCTAAGGGATTAGCAATGGCCATGCTGCCTTTCCGCCCTACGCCCTTCTTCGCAAACAAGAATCGGGCATTCTGGAACCTCCAGCTCGCCGGCTGGGGAGGCGCATTCCTGCTGCGCGCGAGCGCGGCGATCGCCAACGGCCAGCCGTGGGACCTGGTGGCGGTGATTCTCGTCGCGACCATCACCGGCTTCTCGATCAGCCTGGTGCTGTCGGTGATCTATCGCCAGTTGATCAGCAAGCAGCCGCTTGTGACCTGGGGCACGACCGTGCTGGCGCTGATGGTGGCGGTGACGATCTATGCCTCGATCGACGCCTGGGTGCAGGGCATCTACTACGCAGGAATCCGGGAAACCACCTTCGCGCAGCGCTTCATCGGTCTCAGCTACATCCCGCTGACGCTGCTGGGCGGCTGGAGCGCGCTCTATTACGCGATCAACTACTTCCTCACCGTGGAGGAACAGGCCGACCGGCTCGAGCGGCTCGAAGCGCAGGCGACCAGCGCGCAGCTGGCCATGCTGCGTTACCAGCTCAACCCGCATTTCCTGTTCAACACGCTGAATTCGATCAGCACGCTGGTGCTGCTGAAGCAGACCGAACCGGCCAATGCCATGCTGTCGCGCCTGTCGGCCTTCCTACGCCACACGCTGATCATGGAACCCGGCAGCCAGGTGACTTTGGCGCAGGAGGTTGAAACGCTGCAGCTCTATCTCGATATCGAGCGCATGCGGTTCGAAGAACGGCTCAGGACCGAATTCAAGATCGATGACCCGGCGCGCGACGCGCTGCTGCCTTCGATGCTGCTCCAGCCGCTGGTGGAGAACGCCGTCAAATACGCCGTTTCCCCCCAAGAGGAAGGCGCGCGGATCTCGCTCAGCGCCCGCGTGCGGGGGCACCGCTTGCAGATCAAGGTCGAGGACACCGGCCCTGGGCTGGCAGGGCCGCGGCAGGGAGACATGCTGCGCATGCATGGCGTGCCGGGCCGCCCGACTTCGACCGGGGTCGGCCTCGCCAATATCCGCAACCGGCTGGCGCAAGCCTATGGCCCCAACCACCGGTTCGAAACCCGCTCCGGCGCGGGCGGCGGCTTCACCGTGGTGATCGAAATTCCTTACGAGACCGCTGCCGCCGAGCCACCCCAACCCGAAGCGGCACCCCCCACCCAGTCGGCATTGCCGGCCAAACAGACGCCCGCGGCAAGCCTTGCGCACGGGCGCAGTATGGAACCCAACGCATGACAATCCGCACCATCCTGGTCGATGACGAGAAACTGGCCATACAGGGCCTGCAGCTCCGGCTTGAACCCTTCGAGGACATCGAAGTGATCGCCACCTGTTCGAACGGGCGCGAAGCGATCCGCACGATCAAGACCGAGAAACCCGATCTGGTGTTCCTCGACATCCAGATGCCCGGCTTCGACGGCTTCGGCGTCGTCAAGGGCGTGATGGAGATCGAGCCGCCGCTGTTCGTGTTCGTCACTGCCTATGAAGAGCATGCGATCCGCGCGTTCGAAGCCAATGCGGTCAATTATTTGATGAAACCGGTCGACCCCGACAAGCTGGCCGACACGATCGAACGCGTGCGCCAGCGGCTGGCGGAAAAGAAGTCCGCCGAGGAAGCCGACAAGCTGATGAGCGTGCTGGCGGAAGTCGCGCCGGACAAGGCCGAGGAATTCTCAGCCGCCGACGGCGAAGCGAGCGACCGTTTCGAAAAGCTGATCAATGTAAAGGATCGCGGCCAGATTTTCCGCGTCGATGTCGACACGATCGAACGGATCGAAGCGGCCGGCGACTATATGTGCATCTACACTGCGGACAATTCGCTGATCCTGCGCGAGACGATGAAGGATCTCGAGCGGCGGCTCGATCCGCGCGTGTTCCAGCGCGTGCATCGCAGCTGGATCGTCAACCTCAACCTCGTGCGCCAGGTGCGCCCGCACACCAATGGCGAATGCTTCCTGGTGCTTGAGAGCGGAGCCGAGGTGAAGGTGAGTCGGTCCTACAGGGACGTGGTGGCGCGCTTCGTCCACTAAACCGTTCGCCCTGAGCTTGTCGAAGGGCTGCTTTTCCTGAAATGAAAGACAGGGCTTCGACAGGCTCAGCCCGAACGGAGCAAGAATGGCATTTGAACTTCCCGGTTTCGACCTCGCCGCATTCGTGCGCGACACGCTGGCCGAAGACCTCGGAACGGGCCTGCCCGGCGGGGGGCATGACGTCACATCCGAAAGCGTGATCCCGGCCGATGCGCGCTTTTCGGGCGTGATGGACAGCCGCGACGCGATCATGGTCGCGGGACTGCCGATTGCCGAAGCCTTCTTCCGTGCGCTCGACCCGGCGATGGAAATCGAAGTGCTGGTAGAGGAAGGCGCGCAGGTCAGCCCCGGCACAGACCTGATGCGCCTCAGCGGCAATGCCCGCGCCATGCTGACTGCGGAGCGCAGCGCGCTCAACACCGTGCAGCACCTCTCCGGCATCGCCACCTTGGTGCGCACCTATGTCGATGCGATGGACAATCCCCACTGCACCCTGCTCGACACGCGCAAGACAATCCCCGGCCTGCGCATGCTCGAGAAATACGCCGTGCGCATGGGCGGCGGCAGCAACCACCGCATGGGGCTGTGGGATGCAGCGATGATCAAGGACAACCACGTGCTTGTTGCCGGCTCGGTCGGCGAAGCGGTGAAGCGCGCGGTCGCAGCGGGCGTGACCGAGATCATCTGCGAGGTCGACCGGCTCGACCAGATCGAACCCGCGCTTGCAGCCGGGGCGACCCGCCTGCTGCTCGACAATATGGCCGCCGAAAAGCTGCGCGAGGCAGTGGGCATCGTTGCGGGCCGCGTCCCGACCGAGGCATCGGGCGGGATCAATCTCGACACGATCAAGGCCAAGGCTGCTAGCGGGGTGAATTACGTGTCCGTCGGGCGGCTGACGCAAAGCGCTCCCGCCGCCGATATCGGGCTGGACTTTACGCCCTTATGAATTCTCTCGCGGCAAATGGCCCAAAATTTTTTGGGGCCATTGCCTCCGAGGGGCGGCGCATAAGCGCCGACGCGCGGTTCGGGCCGAAAGACAGCACCCCCGCGAAGATCTGGCGAGGGTTGTAGGGAGAGTCCGGTATTGGGTGGAAAGCGGACAAGCGGCGGCAGAATCACAAGTGGTGACCGACAGGATCACAATCCGCGTGTAGCGGGTTTGAGCCCGTTCTCCACGCAGTTTGCGAAGCAATATCTACTATCGCTTGGCTAACCGCCCGATCGTTTCTTGCACCTGCTCTGGACGAGTGTCATGTCTGCCAATGCGATGGATCGAGTGAAGCGTTAGGGAGCGGACAATGTCCTGGATGGAGTGGTACAACAATCTTGTGAAGCCCTCGTGGACGCCTGATCCTGCCACGATCGGGATGGTTTGGCAGGTGCTTTACCCGATCATCCTCGCAACATTCTTTTTTGTCATGATACAGGCGGTGCGCAAGAAACTGCCATGGCGCGTTACTTGGCCATTCGTCATCAATCTGATCGCAAATTTTGCATTCACGCCAATCCAGTTCGGGCTTCAAAGCCTGATTTTGGCAGCACTAGATATCTTGTTGGTATGGGGATCGATAATCTGGATGATGGTTGCAATCTGGAAGCACTACAAATGGGTCGCGCTTGCGCAAATTCCTTATCTTGTTTGGGTGTCGATTGCCTCTGTGCTGCAATTGAGTATCAGTTGGTATAACTTGTAGTCTTGGGCGCGCATGGTGAGCCAATAAACAAGAACCTGTGAGCCACTTGCCGGGATCATCATCGTCCGCGTGCGGGGGCGAACCCCTGCTCCGCAACCAATCTTGCCAAAGGATCATGCGACAAAAGCGACGACGCTTCGTGTTCTGAGGATACCGACTTTCTTTCATCCGCAATTGGGTCGCTAGCAGCCATTCCGATTTTCCTACATGGCTGCGTTCTGGCAAGAGAGCCGGGCTCTTTGCCATCGTCGGATCGTCCCAAAGCCAGCCCTCGCGTCACATGCTGGGGGAGGGTTTTCTCTTTCAGGACTATGTCGCATGTGTCGCATCGTTCGGCGAGCCCCGCACGCAGGCTGAACAGCTCGATTCACCGCCGCGCCTTGAAGAAATCGCGCAGCAGCTCTGCCGCTTCGCTTTCGCCCATGCCGGCATAGACCTCGGGCTTGTGCAGGCACTGCTTCTGTTCGAACACAAGCGCGCCATGCTCCACCGCGCCGCCCTTGGGATCGGGTGCCGCATAATAGAGCCGCGCGATCCTTGCGTGGCTGATCGCCCCCGCGCACATGGCACAAGGCTCAAGCGTAACATAGAGGTCGCAGCCGATCAGCCGCTCGCTGCCCAGCTTAGCCGCAGCTTCGCGCAGCGCCACGATCTCGGCATGGCCGGTTGGATCGGGCGGGGTGCGGGTGCGGTTGGCGGCGACCGCCAGCACCTCGTCACCGCGGGTCACCACCGCGCCGATCGGCACTTCGCCTTCCGCCGCCGCCGCACGCGCGGCGTCGAGCGCCAGCTGCATCGCATGCGGGATCGGCCACTTAGTCATATCCGCGCGCTATACGCACTCGGGCAAAGCCGCAACTTTGCTTGACGATTCGTGAGGCCGCCGCTATGCGCGCCGCTTTCCGGGAAACCTGACGGTTTCATACCGATTGTGAATGGCTGTCCGATTCGCTCGGCTGCCAGCAATTAGAGAACGAACGAGAGATATCATGTCGCGTATTTGCGAACTGACCGGCAAGGGCCGCCAGGTGGGCCACAATGTGAGCCACGCCAACAACAAGACCAAGCGGGTGTTCCTGCCGAACCTGCAGAACGTCACGCTGCTGAGCGAAAAGCTGGGCCGCAGCTTCAAGTTCCGCGTGTCGACCCATGGCCTGCGCTCGGTCGAGCACAATGGCGGGCTCGACAACTGGCTGCTCAAGACCAGCGACGAAAAGCTTTCGGCCAATGCGCTGAAGGTGAAGCGCGAGCTGAAGAAGGCCGGCGAAGCCGCCTGATTCCCTGCCCGCAAGGGCACGGTTCAAAGCAATGGGCGTGCGGGGAAACTCGCGCGCTTTTTTGCGTCGGGATTTGACGGGCCGCTCAGTCCTGCTGGCTGACAAACAACAGAGGGTCGAGTCGCGCGTCGTGCCACTTCAGGCTCCAGTGCAGATGCGGGCCGGTTGCCCGCCCGCTCGCCCCGACATTGCCGATATGCTGGCCTTGCGTCACCCGGTCGCCCAGCTTCACCATCAGCCGCGAGGCATGGAGGAAGGCGCTGTTGAGCCCCTGCCCGTGGTCGATGATCAGCAACTTGCCTTCGAGCGAGAAATCGTCCGCCGCCAGCACCACCACACCATCGGCCGGAGCGACGAAGGGCGTGCCTGCGCCCGGCGCGATGTCGAGCCCGGAGTGGTAGCTGCCCGGCTCCCCGCGATAGACCCGCTGCGAGCCGAAACGCCCCGAGATCCGCCCCTTCACCGGCCAGCGGAAGCTTTGCCGCCAGCCTTGCGCGCCGGTCTCTTGTGCGCGCGCCGCGGCAATGGCCTCAAGCTCGGGCATGCGGCGCGCAAGGAAGGCCTCGCTCGCCGCGCCTCGGGGCCTGCGCGCGACAATGACGTGTTCGATGTTCCAGTCCCGCGGCGAAACCGCCAACGCCTCGCTGAAGCGCGAGCCATCGGCCAGTTCGCCCGACAATACCGCTTCACCCGCCGCGTCGCGATCGAAGGCGGCAAAGAAGCTGCCGTCGGGCGCAAGCTGCACTTCTGTCTTGCCCAGCCGCAGCGACCGCGTGCCCACCGTGGCTTGCCCGGTGATCCAGCCGCCCTGGGTCACTTCGCCGCGATAGCTCAGCTTCCGAGGCGCGGCGTTGTCGCTGGAAGGCAGTGCATCCATGGCCATGCTGGCGAGCGCGAGCGTCGGAAGTTGGCGCGGTGCCTCCTTGATTTCGGGATCGTCGCCACATGCCGCAAGCAGCGCCAGCGCGGCCACCGGCGGGGCCAGGCGGGCGGCACGCGCGCCGCTCATCGTTGCCCTAGCAGCCGCCGCGTCGCGATTTCGCAAGTGGCATAGGCCTCTTGCAGTTCGGCGCTCCAATAGCGCAGCTCTTCGAGCGCAATCGGCTCGCGGCTCACTGAACAGCGCACGAACTTGCCGCCGCGCAGCACCCTGAACGTGCTCGGCCCGTAGTAGAGCTTGGCCTCTCCATCGCTTGACGACATCAGCATGGGCTAGCCTTTAGCAAGTGCTTGCCGAACGGGCAATTAACCGAAGAGATCGTCCTGCCGGGACGAATCCGCTGCGGGTTTGCGCGCTCGCTTGCGTGGCGAGGGAGGCGGTGGTGGTGGGGCGTCCGCCGGGACCACGTCGAGCCGCCCGTCCGCGAATTGCAGCACCAGCGCGGCTTCCTTCGCGGCGAGCGCGCGGCTTGTCAGCGCCTTGTCATTGGCATCGCGCACGATCGCATAGCCGCGCCGCAGCGGTTCCTCGGGGTGGAATTGCTGGGCGAGCCGGGCAAGCGCGCCGAGCGCCTCACGCTTGCGCTCTATCGGTCGAGTGACGAGTTCGGGCACCAGCCGCACGCGTTCGAGCTGGCGCTGGGCATCCCCCGCACTGCGCCGCAAGAGCGCGGGCGAAAGCCGCGCCGAAGTGCCCGCCAATTGCTCGCGCCCACGGCCCGCGCGGTCCATCAAGCCGCGCCGCAAGCGTTCGCCCAAATCGTCGAGCCTTTGGGAGTGCGGTTGGAGCAGTTGGTCGAGCCGAGGCATGCGCTGCACCCGCGCCTCCAGCCGCTCGCGCCCCAGCTCGACCGGGCGCAACACCGCACGCCGCTGGCGATTGGCGAGATCGGCCACTGTGGCGACCAGGTCGGCACGCACCGGCACGGCGATCTCGGCCGCCGCCGTGGGCGTGGGAGCGCGACGATCGGCGGCATAGTCGGCCAGCGTCGTGTCGGTTTCATGCCCCACCGCCGAAATCACCGGGATGGTTGAGGCGGCGATCGCGCGGATCACGACTTCCTCGTTGAAGCTCCACAGGTCTTCGATCGATCCGCCCCCGCGCGCGACGATCACCACGTCGGGGCGCGGGATCGGCCCACCAACGCCAAGCGCGGAGAACCCGCGCAATGCATTGGCGACCTGCTCCGCAGCGCCCTGCCCCTGCACCAGCACAGGCCAGACCAGCACATGCGAAGGGAAACGATCGGCCAGCCGGTGCAATATGTCGCGGATCACCGATCCGGTAGGCGACGTCACCACCCCGATCACTCGCGGCAGGAACGGCAGCGCGCGCTTGCGCTCCCGCGCGAACAGCCCTTCGGCCTCGAGCTTGGCCTTGGTCTTCTCGAGCAGCGCGAGCAGCGCGCCTTCGCCTGCGATCTCCAGGCTGTCGATCACGATCTGGTATTTCGAGCGCCCGGGATAAGTGGTGAGCTTGCCGGTAGCGATCACTTCGATCCCGTCTTCGGGCGAGAATTGCAGGCGCTGGGCACTGCCGCGCCACATCACCCCGTCGAGCACGGCATTCTCGTCTTTCAGCGCCAGATAGAGATGGCCCGATGCCGCACGCTTGACCCCCGACAGCTCGCCGCGCAGCCGCACGAAGCCGAAGCGATCTTCGACCACGCGCTTCAGCATGTTCGAAATCTCGGTGATCGAGAGCGGCGCGGCGTTGTCGCCTTGCCGATTGCGCGCTACCAGCCCGCCATCTTCTTCACTCTCATCGGGGGCGGTCATGAACATCCTTCTTCTGGGCTCGGGCGGCAGGGAACATGCGCTGGCCTGGAAGCTGGCGCAATCCCCGAGCTGCACAAAGCTGTATGCCGCACCCGGAAATCCCGGAATTGCCGAGGAAGCAGAGCTGGTCGCGCTCGACGCTACGAACCACGCCGCTGTCATAGCTTTCTGCAAGGCCCATGAAATCGCGCTGGTGGTGGTGGGGCCGGAAGCCCCGCTGGTCGACGGGCTGGGCGACAGCTTGCGCATCGAGAGCGTCCCTGTGTTCGGCCCATCCAAGGATGCCGCGCAGCTCGAAGGCAGCAAGGGCTTCACCAAGGATTTGTGCGAACGCGCAGGGATCCCCACGGCTGGCTATGTGCGCACCAGTTCGCTCAAGCAGGCGCTGGAAGCGCTCGACCGCTTCGACCCGCCCTATGTGCTCAAGGCTGACGGGCTGGCCGCAGGCAAGGGCGTGGTGATCGCTGAGACATGGTCGGAAGCCGAAGCCGCGCTGGAAGACATGTTCGGCGGCACTTTCGGCGCGGCGGGCGCGGAAGTGGTGATCGAGGAATTCCTGATCGGCGAGGAAGCCAGCTTCTTCGCGCTCACCGACGGCAGCTCGATCGTGCCCTTCGGCACTGCGCAGGACCACAAGCGCGTGGGCGACGGCGACACCGGCCCCAACACAGGCGGCATGGGGGCCTATTCGCCCGCGCCGGTGCTGACCGAAGAGCTGCAAGCACGCGCCATGCGCAAAATCATCGAGCCGACCGTGCGCACCATGGCGGCCGAAGGCATGCCCTACTCGGGCGTGCTCTATGCCGGACTGATGCTGACCGCCGATGGCCCCAAGCTGATCGAATACAACGCCCGCTTCGGCGATCCCGAATGCCAGGTGCTGATGATGCGGCTGGACGACGATCTGGCCTGGATCATGTGGCTTTGCGCGCGCGGCGAGCTCGACCAGCTGGGCAGCGGCTCTCCGAAGTTTGACGCCGCCACGGCGCTCACCGTGGTGATGGCGGCCAAGGGCTATCCCGGCACGCCCGAAAAGGGCGGCACGATAGACCTCGACGGCGCGGAATCGGAAGGCGCCAAGGTGTTCCATGCAGGCACTGCACTGAAAGACGGGCAGTTGATCGCCAATGGCGGGCGCGTGCTCAATGTGACCGCTCGCGGCCGCAATGTTAGCGAAGCGCAGGCAGCGGCCTATCGCGCGGTCGCTGCGATCGACTTCCCTTCGGGCTTCTGCCGGCGCGACATCGGCTGGCGCGAAGTCGAGCGTGAGCGTAGTTAGGACCGGAACGAGGGAGAGAGCATCATGAAGGTCGAGAACCAGGTCACACCAACGCCCGAGCGAATGATGGAGTTCTTCGGGTCGCACGAGGATGGCCCCTTCGTGATGGTCAACCTGCTCAAGTTCAAGCAGAGGGCCGAATATCCGGACGGCACCGACCGGGGCATGTCGGGCGCCGAGGCCTATGCGATCTACGGCGTCGAAGTGACCGAGATAGTCCGTAAACTTGGCGGGCGTCCGATCTACAGCGGCGCGGTGACCGGCCTCATGCTGGGTGAAGTCGAGGAGATTTGGGACATGGTGGCGCTGGTGGAATATCCATCGCTCGCCGCCTTCCAGGGAATGGTCATGTCGCCCGATTACCAGGCGGTCGCGGTGCACCGTACTGCAGGCCTGGCAGGCCAACTCAATATCAGGACCAAAGCGGCTGGAGGAAAGGGTTGATCGCGGTCAATGCCCCGTGGTGCGGGGCATGCTCGAATGCGCGAGAAGCGAGGTTAGGCATATGCGGCGGAAAATGATCCCTGTTCTCATCCTGCTGGCAGCCACAGCGTGCCAGCAGGCCTATGGCGCGGGCAGCGTGGAAAGTGCCCCGCCGCCAGCGCCGGTCAGCGAGGCCGAGCATCACCGGCTAGCCTTCGTGCAGGCCGCGTGTGGCGGGTGCCACGCGGTCGAGGCTCCGGGTCTTTCGCCCAACTCCCAATCGCCGCCCTTTGCCGACATAGCCAATCGCGAAGGCCTGACCCGCGCAACGCTGGTCACCTGGCTCACCGATGCGCACAATTATCCCGAAGTGATGGATTTCGATCTCGACCAGCCGCAAGTGGAAGAGATTGCCGACTATATCCTCACACTGCGCAGCGATGGCTACAAACGGGTACCGGATTAAGCTCCGAAAAGCCCGTTTGGCTCTCACACACGCTTTGTGATACATCGCCGGCAGGGTCGCATCGAGGGGGGATTGCTCGATGCCTTATCGCTATGGCCACTATTACGTCGGCTTCGTCCTGCTGGTCATCCTGGTCGGTTTCTGGGCCAGCTACTGGTCGCCAATCGCCAATGTTCCGCTGGCATTCCATGTCCACGCGATCAGTTCGACCACCTGGCTGCTACTGCTGATTATCCAGAGCGTCGCGATCCATCGCCGGTCCAACGCCTTCCACAAGCAGATGGGCTTGGCCAGCTTCGCGCTGTTCCCATTCCTCATCCTTGGCTTCGTAATGATCATCGACGTCTCGGCGCAGCGCTATGCCAAGGGCGAAAGCGAATTCATCATGCACAACGGCCCCGCCTTCGGCATCGGCATGGTGATCGCGATCGCGGCCTACCTCACGCTGTTCTACCAGGCGCTCAAGAACCGCCGGAATATCAAGCTGCACGCCGGATACATGCTGGCGACTCCGCTGATCCTGTTCGAATCGCCCTTCAGCCGCGTGATGGACAGCCTGTTCCCATGGATGAACTTCATCGGAAGCGGAGGCCTGCACACGGTGCAGGATACGATCGTCATTTCTGACGGGATGGCGGTCGTCTTCGCGATGACGCTCTATTTCATGGACCGCAAGCATGGCGCACCATGGCTGGTTGCGTCGTTCTTCATGGCGCTGCAGGCGGTGGCGATGTGGAATGCACCCTTCATCCCGCAGTTCGGCTCGCTGTTCGGCGCCTATGCGCAGATCCCGCTCGGCGCGACTGCAATTGCTGGGATAGCTGCGGGCGGGCTGGCAGGATGGCTTGGCTGGCGCGCCGGGGGCGTTCCAGCCAAGAGAGCTACGGCAACCGCCTGAGCGGATTTAGGCGAGCTTTTCGTACATCAGCGCCTTGAGGTCGACCTCGGTCCGCGCGCCATAATGCGAGATGATCTCGGCCGCGGCAATCGCCCCGCGCCGCAGGCACCGCTCAAGCGGCTCGCCATTGACGTGGCCATAGAGGAAGCCGGCAGCGAAAAGGTCGCCTGCACCAGTGGTGTCGACCACTTCGTCGATCTGTTCGGCCGCGACTTCGGCGCGCTCGCCATTGCGGATCGCGACGGCACCGTCGGCGCTGCGGGTGACCACCAGCGTCGGCACCTTGCCATGAAGCGCGGCGATGCCGTCTTCAATCGTATCGGTGCCCGTCAAAGCAAACAGTTCGAGGTGGTTGGCGAACAAAATGTCGATCAGCCCGTCCTCGATCAGCGCGCGGAAATCGTCGCCATGGCGATCGATCACGAACACTTCGGACAGGGTGAAAGCCACTTCGCGCCCGGCAGCACGCGCCGCCTCGATCGCGCGGCGCATCGCTGCGCGCGGTTCTTCGGGATCCCACAGGTAGCCTTCGAGGTAGAGCACCTTGGCAGCCGCCACCGCTTCGGCATCGAGCGCCGAGGGCGGCAGGAACTGGCTAGCGCCCAGGAAAGTGTTCATCGTACGCTGCGCATCGGGCGTGACGAAGATCAGGCAACGCGCCGTATGGGGATTTCCCTCGCGCGGCGCGACGTCGAAATCGATCCCGACGGCGCGGATGTCATGCGCGAAGACTTCGCCCAGCTGGTCGTCCGCGACTTGGCCGATGAAGGCGCATTGCGCGCCGAGCGCCGAGAGACCCGCCAAAGTGTTGGCTGCCGAACCGCCCGAAATCTCGCGCGCCGGGCCCATCGCGTCGTAGAGTTCCTTGGCGCGCTCGGCATCGACCAAAGTCATCCCGCCACGATTGAGCTGGAGCTCTTCGATCAGCTCGTCGGAGGCGGGGGACATCACATCGACAATGGCATTGCCGATGGCGATCACGTCATAACGGGGTTTGGTCACGCGAATTCCTGATTCTGTTGCCGAAACTGATGCGGTCCGCGCCGCCTAGCGCCCCGCAGCGCGCGCGCCAAGGGCGGATTGTCGCTTGCAGCGTTGACTTGGCGCGAGATCGCTAGGAAACGGCGCCATGCCCGATCTGCGCAAACTCCTCATTTCGCTCGCTCCGCTACCCCTCCTAGCCGCCTGCGTTTCCGCTGGCAGCCCGCCGCCAGTAAGCCAGCCGCGCCCGGGGCCTGTCACTACCGCGCCGCCCGCCGTGCGCGTGCCCCCGAGCAATCCTGCGCCGCCCACTTCAGGCTTCATCGCGCCGCAAGTGATGCGCCTGCCCGGGCTCGAGAATGTCATCGGCGCGGGCGCAGCCCAGCTTGAGCGACGCTTCGGCAAGCCGCGCCTCGACGTGCTGGAGGGCGATGCACGCAAGCTGCAATTCGCGGGCGAGCCCTGCGTGCTCGACGTGTTCCTCTACCCGATGCAGCCCGGTGCAGCTCCCGTCGCGACCCATGTCGAAGCGCGCCGCGCCAGCGACGGTCGCAATGTCGATCGCGCAGCCTGCGTTGCCGCGCTCGGAGGCGGATGATCGCCGGATTTCGGCGGTAACCCCGTCTTAAGCCTGTTCTGCGATAGCGGTCCCCATGGAAATTCAGGGGATCCGTGCATCATGAGCATCCAGTTTGCCGATCTGGCCCGCCGCGTCGCCGAAGACGGCCAAGTGAGCGCCGAGGAACTGTTCTCGCTGCGCCAGCTGGGTTGGGGCGATGGCAAGATCTATCGCGAGGAAGCCGAAGCGATCTTCGCGATCAATCGCGCGCTGAAGCAGCCTTCGCCCGAGTGGGTCGACTTCTTTGTCGAAGCGATCGGCGAATTCGTGCTCAACGGCAGCGAACCCAGAGGCATGTGCAGCGATGACAAGGCGCGCTGGCTGATCGGGGCGATCGACCATGACGGCAAGGTCGACAGCATGGCCGAGCTCGAATTGCTCGTCCGCGTGATCGAGCGTGCGCAGAATGTGCCCGAATTCTTCAAGGATTACGTGCTGCGCCAGGTCGAACGCGAGATCATGACCGGTTTTGGCCCCACGCGCTGCGGTGGCGAACTTTCGGCCACACATATCAGCGCCGCCGAATGCCGCATCCTGCGCCGCGTGATTTTCGCCAGCGGGGGGCACGGCCCGGCGGCCGTCACCCGCAAGGATGCCGAACTGCTGTTCCGCCTGAAAGATGCAACCCTGCAGGATGAGAACTCGCCGCTGTGGGACGAGCTCTTCGTCGATGGCGTGGCGAACTACCTCAAGGGGTTCCAGCTCCAGAACGCCCAGCTAAGCCATGAGCGGGTGAAGGAACTCGAAAGCTTCGTCGCTGACAACCGCGCCCGCGTCGGCCGCTTCTTTGGCGCGATGGCGCGCGAAGTGCCGCAGGCGCGCAACCATTTCGGCAAGGTCTTCGGCAAGAACGACAAGGGCCAAAGCTATGTCGAAGCGGCTGCCGCCGGAAACCTGGTCGAAGATTTCGAACAGGAATGGCTCGAGAAGATGATCGGTGCCGATGGCGAGGTCGACGATCTCGAGCGCGCCCTGCTGGCCCGGATTATCGACGAGGGCTGAGAACGGGAACCTCCGAGGCAGGCGACGGTCAGACGATAAAACTCTCGCCGCAGCCGCATGCGCCCTTGGCATTGGGGTTCTCGAACACGAAGCCCGCGGTGAAATCGTCCTCGACCCAATCCATGGTCGAGCCGACGAGATAGAGCACGCTGGCGCCGTCGATGTAGAATGTGCCGCCCGGCGTTGCGATCTTCTCGTCGAACTTCGCTTCCTCGGTGACGTAGTCGACCGAATAGGCGAGGCCCGAACAACCGCGGCGCGGAGTCGACAGTTTCACGCCGATCGCGCCCTCGGGCGCCTTGGACATCAGCTCGGCAATCCGCGCTTCGGCGGCAGCGGTAAGCTTGACGGCAGCCGGGATCTGGCGGGTCTTGGTTTCGGTCATCACAGCATCCCCAGTTCGAGCCGCGCTTCGTCGCTCATCTTGTCGGGGCCCCATGGCGGGTCCCACACCAAGCTCACTTCCGCATCGCGAATGCCGGGCACGCTGGACGCGCGCAGCTCGACTTCGCCGGGCATGCTTTCGGCCACCGGGCAATGCGGCGTTGTGAGCGTCATGGTGATGATCGCATCGGCTTCATCGGTGATCTCGACCCCGTAGATCAGCCCGAGATCGTAGATGTTCACCGGGATTTCCGGGTCGTAGATTTCCTTGAGCGCAGCCACCACCGCTTCGTAAAGCTCGCCGCCCGGTTCGCCCGCGCCGAGATTCTCGGGCTTCTTCTGCAGGAACCCCTCGAGGTAATCGCGCTTGCGCTCAAGCTTCTCGGCAGGCGTCTCGTCGTTATCGACCGCGTCTTCCACGCGCGCGCGGGGAGGCTTGACCACCTCTTCATTGGGCGCTGGTGCGGCCACAAACTGCTTTTCCTCGGCCGGTTTGTTCATGCGAATATCCTCCGCGTGCGGGCGATGCCTTCGAGCAGCGCCACAATATCGCTTTCATCCGAATAGATCCCGAAACTGGCGCGCGCGGTTGCCGGCACGCCCAGATGGTCCATCAGCGGCTGCGCGCAGTGATGCCCGGCGCGGATCGCCACATCCGCTTCATCCAATATGGTGCCCAGATCGTGCGGGTGAACAGTCCCGCTCCCTTGGCCGAGCGCAAAACTGACGATTCCCGCGCTGTCGGCCGGGCCGAACAGCGTGATGTCGTTCATCGCGCCGAGCTCTTCGCGCAGCTTCGCCACCAGCGCGCGTTCGTGCGCGTGAACATTGTCGAGTCCGATGGCTTCGATGAAGTCTACGGCGGCATGCAGCGCGATGGCTTCGGCGATTGCCGGAGTGCCCGCCTCGAAGCGCTGCGGCGGCGGGGCATAGGTGGTCTTCTCGAAAGTCACGCGGTCGATCATCGAGCCGCCGCCCTGATAGGGCGGCATGGCGGCGAGGATCTCGCTGCGCGCCCACAGAGCGCCAATGCCGGTGGGGCCATAGAGCTTGTGCGCGCTGAACACGTAGAAATCGCAGCCAATCGCCGCCACATCCACCTTCAGCCGCGGTGCGGCCTGGCAGCCGTCGAGCAGCAGCTTCGCGCCCACGCCATGGGCGAGATCGGCAGCGCGCTTCGCATCGAGCACCGAGCCAAGCACGTTCGAGACATGCGCCAGCGCCACTAGCTTGTGCCGCTCGGTCAGCATGGCTTCCGCGGCGTCGAGATCGATGCAGCCATCGGAGGTGAGCGGGCAGATATCGATCTGCGCGCCGGTCCGCTCGGCCAGCATCTGCCACGGCACGATGTTCGAATGATGCTCGAGCACGGAAAGCAGGATGCGGTCGCCCGGCCCGATGTTCTCCATGCCCCAGGTCGCCGCAACAAGGTTGATCGCTTCGGTCGCGCCGCGCGTGAAGACAATTTCGTCCTCGCTGCCGCCAATGAACTCCGCCACACGCCGCCGTGCGCCTTCATAGGCGAGCGTCATTTCGGCCGAGCGGGCATAGACCCCGCGATGGACAGTAGCGTAATCCTCGCCCAGTGCGCGCGCCATCGCATCGATCACTACGCGCGGCTTCTGCGCGGTCGCGGCAGTGTCGAGATAATGCCAGGGCTTGCCCTCGCCCGTTATCATGCCGGGGAACTGCGCCCGTACATCGCCAAACCGCGCCAAGGTCGACAGCTCGTTCAAAGCGCCGCCTCGTCGAGCTTCGCCAGCGCGCGTTCGAGCATGGCTTCGGCCTGCGCTTCGTCGGCCATGGCGACAAAGGCATCGCCGATGAAGGCCTGCACCAGCAGCTTGCGCGCCACTTCGGGCGGAATCCCGCGCGCCGCCATGTAATAGGCCGCCTGCTGATCGAGCTGGCCGATCGCCGCGCCATGCGCGCATTTGACGTCGTCAGCGAAGATCTCGAGTTCGGGCTTGGCGTTGGCCGAAGCGCCCTTTTCGAGCAGGATCGCGCGGAAATTCTGCGCCGCATCGGTCTTTTGCGCGTGGCGGACCACTTTGATCCGGCCAAGGAAATTGCCCGTCGCATGGCCCCACTGCACCGCGCGCACGACCTGGTTCGAGGTCGCACCCGGATGCGCGTGAATCGTGCGCGTGACGAATTCCTGCCGATTGTCGCCGCCGCCGATCGTCACTCCGCCGAACTCGAAATGCGCGCCTTCTTCCAGCGTCACTTCGACTTCGAGGCGGGCATATGGCCCGGCAGCATTGATTGCATAGAGTTCGAAGCGGGCATCGCGCCCCACGGCGACACGCAGCCGCTCAACTCCTTCGCCGGCAAGGCGCGTTTCAACCAGCGCTTCGCCTGCGGGAACGGCAAGCTCCTTCCAGTGGGCCAGCGCCTCGGCATCGGCCGCGGCGAGCCAGCCGGAATCGGCATAGCGCCAATCCTCGTCCTGCGTGGTCGGAAGGGTAGCCAGTTCGCTCATGCCGCGACCGCTTCGTAGCCTTCCTGTTCGAGCTGGAGCGCAATTTCGGGCCCGCCCGACTTCACGATCCGGCCCGCGACCATCACATGCACTACATCGGGCTTCACGTAATCGAGCAGGCGCTGGTAGTGCGTGATCAGTAGCACGCCCTTGTCCGGGCGGCGCATGATCGCGTTGATCCCTTCGCCCACGATCCGTAGCGCATCGATATCGAGCCCGCTGTCGGTTTCGTCGAGCACGGCGAATTTCGGGTCGAGGATGCCCATCTGGACCATTTCGGCGCGCTTCTTCTCGCCGCCCGAAAAGCCGACATTCACATTGCGCTTGAGCATGTCCATGTCGAGCCGCAGCAGACCGGCCTTTTCCTTGGCCAGCTTGAGGAATTCGCCGCCCGACAGCGGCTCTTCGCCGCGCGCCTTGCGCTGGGCGTTGAGCGCTTCGCGCAGGAACTGGACATTGGACACGCCGGGGATTTCGACCGGATATTGGAAGCCGAGGAACAGGCCCGCAGCGGCGCGCTCATAGGGTTCGAGTTCGAGCAAATCCTCGCCCGCGAACTCGACCGAACCCTCGGTCACATCATAGCCGGGGCGGCCGCCCAGCACATAGGCCAGCGTCGATTTGCCCGCGCCATTGGGGCCCATGATCGCGTGCACCTCGCCCGCATTCACGGTGAGCGAGAGGCCCTTGAGGATTTGCTTGCCGTCGATCTCGGCATGGAGGTTGTCGATTGTCAGCATGTCAGCGGGTCATCATCCGTCGGCCCGAAGGCTCAAAAAAGCTCGAGAAACTGTGGCAGGAAATAAAGCGCGGCCAGCCCGCACACGACGATAAACACCACGCCCAG
Source organism: Altererythrobacter litoralis (assembly GCF_036324225.1). Classification (NCBI taxonomy): domain Bacteria; kingdom Pseudomonadati; phylum Pseudomonadota; class Alphaproteobacteria; order Sphingomonadales; family Erythrobacteraceae; genus Altererythrobacter; species Altererythrobacter litoralis. The sequence goes on along the minus strand of NZ_JAZDQV010000007.1, from coordinate 126,217 downwards.
GGTCGAGAAACCACGGCTTAGGTTCATGGTGAGGCCGGCGACGAGCGCGATGGCAGGTACAACGAACAGCAGGATTTTCTGCATGTCGGGCGCCATGAGATCGTTGATTGTGGGCATCATTGCGCCTCTCCCTTACGGGCGGCGGGGCGACGCGGACGCGAGCTTGCCTGGTGCGCGCGGCGCGCTTCCTGCTTGTCGCCGATGCGCATGCGCATCCCGGCGGTGATCCGCTGCAGCACCGCATCCATGTTTTCGAGAATGTCCTGCGCCTTGATCCGCATCACGCGGATGCCAACCGCTTCGAGGCTCTTGTCGCGGCGCTTGGCGATAGCCTCGTTCGCGCCTTCCTCGTCGATGGCAATCGCCATGCCAAGGTTGTGGCAGCCGAAATCGACGATGGCCGAACCAATCACCGCATGGCGGGTGAATTTGTAGCGCCCCATGTCGGCCTTGGCGAAGCGCGCCGCCAGCGCCTTGTGCGCCTCGGAAGAATGGCGACGCATCTCGCGCGCCTGCTCGTGCAGCGCATCGAGCCGCTTCTCCGAGATTTCCCAGCCGCGCCCCTTCTTCTTAAGCGCGGGGGTCTCGGTGGGAGCCTCGGACGGATCACGAAGCTTGAGGGTTTTCTTTTCGCTCACCCCACGCTCCCTTCGAGACTGATCGCCAGCAGCTTCTGCGCCTCGACGGCGAATTCCATCGGCAATTCCTTCAACACATCCTTGGCGAAACCGTTGACGATCAGCGCCACCGCCTCTTCCTGCGGCAAGCCGCGTTGCATGGCGTAGAACAGCTGGTCGTCGCTGATCTTGCTTGTCGTCGCCTCGTGCTCGATCTGGGCAGAAGGGTTCTTCACTTCGATATAGGGCACGGTGTGCGCACCGCACTGGTCGCCCAGCAGCAGGCTGTCGCATTGGGTGAAATTGCGCACGCCGTCGGCATTGGCGGCGACGCGCACCAGCCCGCGATAGGTGTTGTTGCTCTTGCCCGCCGAAATGCCTTTGGAGATGATGGTCGATCGCGAACCGCGCCCGTTATGGATCATCTTGGTGCCGGTGTCGGCCTGCTGGTAATTGTTGGTGACCGCGACCGAGTAGAACTCGCCCACGCTGTCTTCGCCATTGAGCACGCAGCTGGGATATTTCCACGTGACCGCACTGCCGGTTTCGACCTGGGTCCAGCTGATCTTGCTGCGCGCGCCCTGGCACAGCCCGCGCTTCGTAACGAAATTGTAGATCCCGCCCTTGCCCTGCGCATCGCCCGGATACCAGTTCTGCACGGTCGAATACTTGATCTCGGCATCTTCGAGCGCGACCAGCTCGACCACGGCGGCGTGGAGCTGGTTTTCGTCGCGCATCGGTGCGGTGCAGCCTTCGAGGTATGAGACGTAGCTGCCCTTTTCGGCAATGATCAGCGTGCGTTCGAACTGGCCGGTGTTCTCCGCATTGATGCGGAAATAGGTGCTGAGCTCCATCGGGCAGCGCACCCCCTCGGGCACATAGACGAAAGTGCCGTCCGAAAAGACCGCGCAATTGAGCGTAGCGAAGAAATTGTCATGCTGCGGCACGACCTTACCGAGCCATTTCTTCACCAGCTCCGGGTGTTCGCGGATCGCTTCGCTGATCGACAGGAAGATGACGCCCGCCTTCTTCAGTTCCTCGCGGAACGTCGTCGCAACGCTGACGCTGTCGAACACGGCATCGACCGCGACCTTGCGCGCGCCCTTGACCCCGGCGAGCACTTCCTGCTCCGCCACGGGGATGCCCAGCTTGTCGTAAACCGCCTTGATTTCGGGATCGAGCTCGTCGAGCGATTCGAGCTGCACCTTCTTCTTGGGCGCGGCGTAATAATAGGCGTCCTGGTAATCGATCGCCGGATAGCCGAGCTTGGCCCAATCGGGCTCTTCCATCGTCTGCCACAGGCGGAAGGCCTTGAGCCGCCATTCGAGCATCCATTCGGGCTCGTTCTTCTTGGCGCTGATGAAGCGGACGGTATCCTCGGTCAGGCCCTTTTCGGCGAACTCGGTCTCGATATCCGCCGACCAGCCGTGCTCATACTCGGCGGCCTTGGCCGCGGCTTCGCGCGCTTCCCGGTCCTGGACTTCAGCGTCCTGCATGCTGGCGTTCTCGCTCATGCCGCTTCTCGCTGCACCACGAGCTGTGTCAGCGGAATTCCCGCCAGCGCGCCGCGCAGGGCCTGATTGATGAACGGCCAGTGCGGCTTGAGCGAACAGGCGTGATCGACCGCGCAATCCTGCCCTTCGACGCATTGGGTAAGCGCAATCGGCCCTTCCACCGCTTCGACGATATCGGCCACGGTGATCGCGGCGGCCGGGCGTGCCAGCTGCAACCCGCCGCCCGCGCCGCGCACGCTGCGCAGCAGCCCGGCCTTGCCAAGGATGCTGACAAGCTTCTGCACCGTCGGCAGCGGCAGGCCGGTCTCTTCCGCGAGCTCGGTCGCCGAAGTCCGTCCGCCGCCGCAATGGCGCGCGGCCGCACTCATCGTGACGACGGCATAATCGGCAAGGTTGGACAGGCGCATGACACTCCAGCTCAAATCGGACTGATTCGTTCCGATTTGCAGTTAGGAGCGCAAATGCGAGGTTTCAATGCGAATCGCCTGTTGCGAGTCACTCTCAAACGAGCCTAGCCGGGCTCCTTGCCGAGCTGTTCCGCCTCTTCGCCCGCGAACAGTTCAACGACGCCATAGCCTTGCGGGCCGAGCGTCTCGACACCCACGGCATCCTTCCTGCTGGCAAGCAGCCGCGGCGTGCGCCCGGTGAATTCGCGAATCTCGCGAATCATATGCGCCTGGTCATAGAAGGACTGGAGCACTTCGATCCGCCGCGCGTCGCTGAGTCCGGGATCGGCCAGCAGCGTCGCGGCCCGAATCGCGCGATAACGCCGACGTAGGCGCGAAGGGGCGAGGCCGAAGAACCGTTTGACCAGCCGCTGCACCTGCCGCTCCGAAAGTGGCAGCGACGCGTAGAGCCTTTCGGGTTCCGGGTTCAGGCTGCTGCTGAGCCAGTCATATGTCGCCTGAATCAGGTCGGCATGGCCAGCCGGTAGCGGCTTGATCGCCGTGCGCAGGATTGCACCGAGTTCGCCTAGCGCCGCCTGCGCGTCGATCTCGCCTGCACGCACACGCCTGGTCAGGGAAAGCGCATCTCCCCCTGCCGGGCCGCCGAGCCCCTGCTCGGCCGTCAGGAAGCGGTCGCTGTTCTGGACCGTCGGCAGCCGGGTCAGCGCCGCCCATCCGTGGAAGGTGAACGAAGCGCCGAGCAATAGCGCAGGTCCGTCAATCGAGAAGGGTCGCGCGGCTGTAAGCGGGCCGGTGAAGAACGCGTCTTCAGGCGCTTCGACAAAGCCGTCCCCGAAATCCATTCGGCCCTTGCCGGAACTCGCCAGCATCAGCTGGCCCGAATAGGCGGGAAGGACCTCTTCGATCCGATGCGGGCCGATCCGTAGGACGTAGAGCGAATTCAGGTACGGCGACAGGTCGGCCGGAGCCGGTACGAACTCAAAACTGAATGGCTGCCCACCAACCATGGCTGCGGTCAATATCTGCGACGCAGCCGAGACGAAAGCTCATATTTTTGTGATCTGGAAAACGAAAGTCAGCCTGCTCCGTCCAGCGTGGGCATGCGGATCTCTCGCAAGTTCTTGGGATCGAGCATCTCATTGAGATAGGGGCTTTCTTCATCCCCCAGCCGCGCGGGCGTGCGGCCAACGAACAATCGGATTTCGCGGATCATGTGCGACTGATCGAAGAAAGCCTCCGCCAGTTGCGCTTCCCAATCGGGTGTCAGCACCGGGAAGGACAACAGGGTCGCGGCGCGGATCGCGCGGTATTTGCGCGCCAGCGCTTGCGGCGGAAGCCCGAAATAACGCTCAACGAGCCGCTGCACCTGTCGGTCGGAATAGGCGGCCCGCTCCATCAAATCAGAGAGTTTCGGGTTGAGCGACGAGCCTAGCCAGTCGTTTGTGATTCGGATCAGCTCGGCATGGCGTTCGTTCACCGGGCACGCCACGCGACCAATATAGTCGCAGAGCGCCATGGCGCAGTCATGCCCCGATATCTCGCCGGCCCGATAGCCATCGCACAATTGCGCCCCGAGCTGCTCGATCTCTTCGCCCAGCCAATCGGCGGCACGCACCAGCCGGTTGCCGTCCTCCGCAGCATGGCGCCCGGTCAGGGCGGCCCACCCCAAGGGAGACAGCGCCGCGCCGATAGCATGGAAGGGCCCGTCCACCATAAAGGGCGCGGCCACCGAAAAGGGCGTCAGGAGATTGGTCTAGTGGCTCGGATCGATCCGGCCATCGCGAAACTGCATTTCCCCGACCCCGCATGGAAACAGCGCAAGCTGGCCGATCGCCGCAGGCTGGATGTCGCGGATTTCCGACTCGTCGCAGCGAAAGTGATAGAGCGTAGTGATGTAGTCGCTCAGCGCCGGCGGCGGGGCGATATAGTCGATCTCGAACGGGTTGCGCGGCGTGAGAGCGCAGGGGCATGTCCGCCCTGCCGCAGCTGCGCTCCGACTGTCTCGCCCACATCCACCATCAAGCCCCACCAACGAAAAAAAGGCGGCCCCTTTCGGGACCGCCCTTGAAGTTGAGGAACTCTTCGCATCGCTGCTCCGAGCCCTTCGGGTCGCAGGTCCCAACTAACCGATTCATTGCCACACGAATTGTATGCAAACGACAAGAGTTGATTTGAATCACAAGTTTCTTGGTCATCAAATTGAAATATTTAACTAAAAGGGTCAAGCATCACGATCTCTCGACAGCGCGCCACACGCTTGCCATAGGCACTGCGTAATGATCTTCAGCCTGCTTCGCCCTGCACTTTTCGCGCTCGAGTCGGAATCGGCCCATCGACTCGCGATCGAAGGCCTCAAAATGATGCCGCACCGCGCACCTCCGGCGCCAGGTGCGCTCGCCACGAAGGTGGCTGGTATTACCTTTCCCAACCCGGTCGGCGTGGCCGCAGGGTTCGACAAGGATGCCGAGGTGCCCGACGCACTTCTCGGCCTGGGCTTCGGTTTCGCCGAGGTCGGCTCGATCACGCCCCTCCCTCAAGTGGGAAATCCCAAGCCGCGCCTGTTCCGCCTTTCGGAAGACCGTGCAGTGATCAATCGCATGGGCTTCAACAATGGCGGCGCAGAAGCCGCGCTTGAGCGACTGGCGCGGCGGAAGGGCTGCCAAGGCGTGCTCGGCATCAATATCGGCGCGAACAAGGATTCAGCCGACCGGATCGCCGATTACGTGCTGATGACGCTGCTGATGGCGCCCCACGCCAGCTATCTTGCGGTCAATATTTCGAGCCCCAATACACCCGGCCTGCGTGCGCTGCAGGACGAGGCAGCGCTGACCGCTTTGCTGGACGCTGTTTTGGCCGCGCGCGACGAGGCAATGCCCGAGGGTGCGCCGCCGGTGTTCCTCAAGGTCGCTCCCGACCTCGAACCAGCGGATATCGATGCTATCGGGCGGATCGCGCTCGAAAAGCAGCTCGGCGCGCTGATCGTCTCCAACACCACCATCTCGCGCCCGGCACTCCTTTCGCGCCATGCGAGCGAGACGGGCGGGCTCTCGGGCGCGCCGCTGCGCCCGCTCGCGCTCCAGCGCGTGCGCGATTTCCGCAAGGCGACCGGCGGGGCGATCCCATTGGTCGGCGTAGGCGGGATCGCCAACCCCGAAGACGCATGGGAACGGATCAAGGCCGGGGCCAGCCTCGTCCAGATCTACAGCGCGATGGTCTATGAAGGACCAGGGCTGGGCGCACGCATCGTTTGCGGACTCGAGCGGCTGATGCGGCGCGAAGGCTTCGCGAGCATTGCCGAAGCCGTCGGAAGCGAATAATCCAGCGTTCATGCACGCCAAGCCCATCGCGCGATTGATCGCCGCTCCGCTGATATTCGGCCTTGCCCTTTCGGGCTGCGCCACCACTGCCTCATCTCCCGCCATTGCCGAAAGCACTGCGCCGCAATCGGCCCATGGCGTGGTGAGCGCCGCCGACCCGCGCGCACAAGCGGCAGGCGAGGCAATGCTGGCAGCGGGCGGCAACGCCACCGATGCGGCGATCGCAGTGATGCTGGCGCTGACTGTGGTCGAGCCGCAAAGCTCGGGGATCGGGGGCGGCGGGTTCTTCGTGCGCGGTGCGGCCGATGGCGATGTGACGTCTTACGACGGTCGCGAGAAGGCTCCGGCAGGCGCGAGCCCCGACTGGTTCCTGCGCGCGGACGGCTCGCTGCCGAGCTTCGAGGAATCGGTGCAGAGCGGCCTGAGTGTCGGCGTCCCGGGCAATATCCGCATGGCGGCGATGGCGCACCACGAACATGGCAAGCTGCCCTGGGCCAAGCTTTTCGAACCGGCGATCGCCCTTGCGCGCGACGGGTTCCAGATCAACAACCGCCTCTACAATGCGCTGAGCTCCCGCCCCGAGCATTCAGGTTTCACCGCCGAAGCGCGGCAGCTCTATTTCGACGCCGACGGCAAGGTCCTGCCCGCTGGGAGCCTGGTCAAAAACGAGCAGCTGGCGAAGACATTCGAGCGGATTGCCAGCGAAGGCCCTGACGCATTCTATCTTTCCGACATGGGTGAGAAGCTTGTCACCGAAGTGGCGCAGGCCACACCGCGCGATGGCGCGATGACCATGGACGACCTGACGGCATACGAGCCCAAGCAGCGCGATGCGGTGTGCGGCAGCTACCGCAAATACCGCGTCTGCAGCATGGGCCCGCCCAGTTCGGGCGGCGTCGCCGTGCTGCAGATCCTCGGCCAGCTCGAGCGCTTTGATCTCAAGGCATTGGGCAAGGACAATCCGGCCACCTGGCACCTGTTCATCGAATCGCAGCGGCTCGCCTATGCCGACCGCGAACTTTACATGGCCGATCCGGATTACTTCGACGTGCCGGTCGCAGGGCTGATCGCGCCCGACTATATCGCGATGCGCAGCGCATTGATCGACCCGGCAAAGCGCAATGATAAGGTTGCCGCCGGAACTCCAGTTGGCGCCAAGATCGCACTCGCGGATGGCGACGAGCCCGAAGAGCATGGCACGTCGCATTTCGCCGCGGTCGATGGCGAAGGAACGATGGTCAGCTACACTTCGACCATCGAGAGCTCGTTCGGATCGGGCCTGATGGCGAATGGCTTCTACCTCAATAACGAGCTGACCGATTTCAGCCGCGCGCCCGAAGTGAACGGGCGGATCGTCGCCAATCGCGTCGAAGGCGGCAAGCGCCCGCGCAGCTCGATGTCGCCCACGGTGGTGTGGGACCCGCAAGGCCACCCCTTCATGGCGGTGGGTGCAGCGGGCGGCCCGACCATTCCGGTGACGACGACGCGCGCAATCATCGGCGCGATCGATTTCGGCCTATCGGCACAGGATTCGCTCGCGCTCCCGTTCCTGATGTCGGTTGGCAATGCGCTGATGCTCGAGCAGGGAACCTGGCTTGCAGCCGCCGCGCCGCAATTCGAAGCGCTGGGGCACGCGCGAATCGTGCTGCGTGAGGCGCCGATCAAGGGCAATGCGATCGTGCGCGAAGGCGAGCAATGGATGAGTGCGCGCGACCCGCGGATCGAAACCGGCCTCGACGTGCCCTGAGCCGGGGCACCCACTTGCCGACTTTGGCGGCTGGGCCTAATCCCCGACGATAAACAGAAAAACGGCGCGAGGAGCCTGAGGTGCTGCAAGACATCGATTCTGCCAATAATCTCGTCGAGCTTTTCCTGAAGCGCGCCGATGAGAAGGGTGACGCACCCTTCCTCGGCAGCAAGCGGGGCGGACAGTGGGTGACGCAGAGCTGGCGCGAAGCCGCTGAGCGGGTCTGCCTGCTGGCGGAGAGCCTGCGCGGCCTCGGCCTCAAACCCGGCGACCGCGTTGTGCTGGTGAGCGAGAACCGCCCCGAATGGTGCATTGCCGACCTCGCGATCATGGCAGCTGGCTGCATTACGGTACCGGCCTACATCACCAACACCACCCGCGATCACAGCCACATCCTCGACAATTCGGGCGCGCGCGCGGTGTTCGTTTCGGACGAGAAGCTGCTTGGGCCGCTCCACCCCGCGATCCAGACAAGCGGGCTGGTCGAGCATGTCATCGGGATCGAGGATTTGCATCGGCACCAGTCAGGCAGCTTCGATTACCATTCATGGGAACGCATGACCTCAGGCGACGCAGCGGCCGCTCGCAAGGCGGTGGAAGAGCGGCTTGCGGGAATCGGACGCGAACAGACTGCCTGCATCATCTACACCAGCGGCACCGGCGGTGCGCCGCGCGGCGTGCTGCAGCACCACGGCATGATCCTGTGCAATGTGGCGGGCGCAGCCGAAATCCTGATCAACGACTTCGGGATCAAGGACGACCGCTTCCTGTCGTTCCTCCCGCTAAGCCACGCCTATGAGCACACTGGCGGGCAGTTCCTGCCGATCGGGGTGGGCGCCGAAATCTATTACTCGGAAGGGCTGGAGAAGCTCGCCAGCAATATCGAGGAAACCCGGCCCACGATCATGGTGGTGGTGCCGCGCCTGTTCGAAGTGTTGCGCACGCGGATCATGAAGCAGGTCGAAAAGCAGGGCAAGTTCGCCAACTACCTGATGGACCGCGCGCTGATCATCAGCGAGGCAGGGCGCAAGCGGCTGCGCGACAGGCCAATGAACTTCATTCTCGAGAAAACGCTGCGCCCCAAGATTCGCGCGCGTTTCGGCGGGCGGATCAAGGCTATGGTCAGCGGCGGCGCACCGCTCAACCCCGACGTCGGCACTTTCTTCGAAGCGATGGGCCTCACCATGCTGCAGGGCTATGGCCAGACCGAGGCCGGACCGGTGATCAGCTGCAACCGCCCCTCGGCAGGCCTCAAGATGGACACTGTCGGCCCGCCGATGCGCGGCGTCGAAGTGCGGATCGCAGACGACGGCGAGATCCTCGTGCGCGGCGAACTGGTGATGCACGGTTACTGGCGCAACGATGCCGAAACCGCACGCACGATCGTCGACGGCTGGCTCCATACGGGCGACATCGGCCATCTCGACGAAGTCGGGCGGATCGTCATCACCGACCGCAAGAAGGACATGATCGTCAACGACAAGGGCGACAACATCGCGCCGCAGAAGATCGAGGGCATGCTCACGCTGCAGCCCGAGATCGCACAGGCGATGGTGAGCGGCGACAAGCGGCCTTACGTCGTCGGGCTGATCGTGCCCGACGCCGAATGGGCGGTCGACTGGGCCAAGGCAAACGACGAAAAGTTCGACATGAAGGCATTGCAGGACTTGCCCGCCTTCAAATCCGCGGTTCGCGCCGCGATCGACCGGGTCAACCAGGATCTCTCGGTGATCGAGAAAGTACGCGGCTTTGCCTTCGCGGACGAGGCCTTCTCGATCGAGAACGAGGAAATGACCCCGAGCATGAAGATTCGCCGGCACAAGATCCGCGAACGCTACCAGGATCGAATCGACGGGCTCTATCGGGGCTAGCGGGCAAGCCTTTACAGTGATCGAAGCCGGTTTGTCAGCGCGACGTTCGATCTGAGGCCACGAATATGGTCGCAAATCGAGCGTCCGTCACTGGCGACCTGTCTCTGCAGTTCCGCCCTGTCGGCCGCGCTCCACATTCGGCCCGGGCTGACATCCTGGGCATCGCGAGGAAGATGTCGAGTAACGACAACTTCTTCACCGTCAGCATCATGTAACAATGTGATTGTCGCGTGAGCCAGCAAATGTCTGATCGGACGATTGTTGCTCCATCGACCGATCCGCGCATCCAGCAATCGGCACTTCCGGTTTTCGCTTGCCTTCAGTTTGCGCCGCAAGGCGTCAAGCTGAGACAGGGATCCATTGTTAATGGGCAAACCCAACATCACTGAAAGATTGCCAATCTCCTACTCGGCTGCTGCGAAGTGCGTCAGCACCTGTCCCATCCAGGCGAAAGGGTCGGGACTGACCGCCTCCGCAGCCCTCGCAATTGGTCTCACTTCCATTTGCTATCACGCCGCTTCGGCTGCTTCGATATATTCCGGATAGAAGCTCGGTGCGCGGTCGGACCAGCCTGGTGCGGTCGCGGCGGCCTCGCTGAGGCTTTGCAGCAGAACCTTGCGCTGTTCGGGGCGAATCTGCGGCAAGGCGGCGGCTGCGCAGAAGCCGCTTGGCAGCCACGGGCGCACATCGGCGCCAAGCAGGCGTTCGTAGAGGAAGCGGAAGGCCGAAAAGCTGCCGATGCGCTCCTGCGAGAGATCGAAAGCGGCAACGCGCACCAGTTTGCCGATGAAGCCTTCGACTTGCGCGATCGTGGCATCGTGCGGGATCGTGGCGCGGAGCGCCTTCAATTCTTGATAGGCGACATACTGGCTGCGGATCGCGGCGTTTTCGCCTTCGCTGCGCGCCCAAAGCTTGAAAGCGTCCTGCCGCCCCAGCCCGATGTCAAGGCTGCGCTTGATGTAGCGCTGTTCCGCGGCCGAGAAGCTCGCGAATTCGCGCATCTCGTTGATCGTCATCGATGCGGTGCCGGCAATAGCCATGGCGAATGCTCCCTGTTGCAAGCAGCAGGTTCGCGCAATGTGGTTAATTTAGCGTTAGCTATCGATCAGATAAGTCCCGCGAGCGGCGAACTCGGGTCGGCATACATGCGGCGACCCATCCGACCCGCGAGATAGGCCTCACGCCCGGCCTCTACGCTGAGTTTCATTGCGCGAGCCATGCGGATCGGGTCTTTCGCTTCGGCGATCGCAGTGTTCATCAGCACCCCGTCGCAGCCCAGCTCCATTGCCACTGCCGCATCGCTCGCGGTGCCCACGCCCGCATCGACCAGCACCGGAACATTGGCGCCTTCGACGATCAGGCGGATCGTGACGCGGTTTTGGATGCCGAGGCCCGAGCCGATCGGCGCCCCCAGCGGCATCACCGCCACTGCGCCGGCATCCTCGAGTTGCTTCGCGGCGATCGGATCGTCGACGCAATAGACCATCGGCAAAAAGCCCTCTTTCGCGAGGATTTCGGTCGCCTTGAGCGTCTCGCGCATGTCCGGATAGAGCGTGCGCGCTTCGCCCAACACTTCGAGCTTCACTAGGTCCCAGCCGCCCGCTTCGCGCGCCAGCCGCAGCGTGCGGATCGCATCATCCGCAGTGAAGCAGCCCGCCGTGTTGGGCAGGTAGGTGATCTTCTTCGGATCGATGTAATCGGTCAGCATCGGTGCTTTGGGGTCGCTGACATTGACCCGGCGCACCGCTACCGTGACGATCTCGGCCCCGCTTGCTTCCACTGCCGCAGCGTTCTGTGCGAAATCCTTGTATTTCCCCGTGCCGACGATGAGCCGGCTGCGGAAAGTCCGCCCGGCCACGCTCCAGCTGTCGTCGCCTGAGCCGCCGCCCACGAAATGTACGATTTCGAGCGTGTCGCCATCTTGTAGCTGCACATCGGCCAGCGTCGAGCGCGGCACGATTTCGCGATTCCGCTCGACCGCTACCTTGGCGGGATCGAGCTCTAGCTCGCGCACCAGCGCGGCAATGGTCTCAGCGGAGGTTCGGCGGCTTTCGCCGTTGAGGGTGATGGTCTTGGCGGCGCTCATACCAGCGCCACATAGCCCTCAATGCGCGTGACGCAAGTTGAGGATGTGTCCGGTCGACACCAAGGTTACGCCAATCATGGTCAGCACCACTTCGTAGAGCCCATGCGGCACGGCGAGCGCACCACCCATGAAGGTGAGGCCCATCATTGCCGTAACGAAGGGCAGGCGGCGGCGATGCCTCAACGCGCCCCAGCCGATCGCGACCGCGGCGATGATCAGCGCCAGCGCCAGTCCGAAACGATGGATTTCGGGAGCGAGCAACAATTGCCCGCCAAGCCCCAGTACGGAAACCAGCAGGATCGTGAGCACGCAATGCAGCAGGCACAGGCTCGAAAGCCAGATGCCTGCGCGGTCGAGCCGCCGCCGAATCGAGATGGAGTTGTGCGCCATGGCGAGCCTGCCATTTATGTAACGGTGTAACATCTTGCAAGTGTTGCAAGCGATAGTGCGGCGATTCGGCTTGCACTTTCGGCGGGCAGTGCCGATTAGCTGCGCCATGTCAGCAAGCGCAGGCCAAGCAGCGATGAGCGAAACCCCCAACCATGCAATGTCGCGCCCGCTGGCGCTGGTCCGCTGGCTAAATGCCGTCGCGGCCATGGTGGTGGTGATTGTGGCGGTGGGCGGGATCACTCGCCTCACCGAAAGCGGTTTGTCCATCACTCAGTGGAATCCGATCACCGGTGTGCTTCCGCCGATCGGCGAGGCTGCGTGGCAGGCCGAATTCGAGCTTTACCGCAAGACGCCCGAGTATCTCTATGAGGCGGGGCCCGCGGGAATGACGCTGGCGGACTTCAAGTTCATCTTCTTCTGGGAATGGTTCCACCGCCTGATCGGTCGGTTGATTGGGCTGGCCTATGCGCTGCCGCTGGCATGGTTCTGGATCAAAGGCGCGATCCCGCAAGGGTACAAACCGCGCCTGCTGGCGCTGCTGGCGCTTGGCGCGCTGCAGGGCACCTTCGGCTGGCTGATGGTGCGATCGGGGCTGAGCGGGCAGATGACCGATGTCAGCCATTTCTGGCTTTCGATCCACCTGCTGACCGCTTTCTTCACGCTGGGCGGTCTGGTTTGGACCGCGCGCGACCTGCAGGCGCTGGCGCAGGATCCGGCCGAGCGACCCGCAAGGCTGACGGGACCATCCCTGATCGTGGCACTGCTGTTGTTCGCGCAATTGCTGCTGGGCGCATGGGTGGCCGGGCTGAATGCCGGCCATGCCGCCTATGACTGGCCATTTATGAATGGGGAATTCTTCCCTCAGCCCGATCTGTCGCGCGGATGGATATGGGCGCTGACTCATGATCCGTTCCTGCTCCATTTCCTGCATCGCTGGTGGGCATGGGTAGCTGTTGGCGCGCTCATCTGGCTGGCGCGGCGCGTGCGGAAGGAAGAACGCAAGGCTTCGATCGCGATCCACAGCGCTTTCGGGGTGATGGTGATACTCGGCATCGCCACCGTGCTGACCGGGGTTTCGCTTTGGGTCGCGGTGGCGCATCAGCTGACGGGCGCATTGCTGGTCGCAAGCGTCGCCTGGGGCATGCATGCCGACGGACGGCGAAAGGCGCTTCGCGCGTGAGCGCGCTGATCTGGTGCCCCTTCCCAGACCGGGACAGTGCCCGGGCTGCGGCCCGGACATTGCTCGACGAGAAACTCATCGCCTGTGCCAATCTGCTCGGCCCAATCGAATCGATTTTCGATTGGCAGGGAGAGCGCGGAAGTGCGGAGGAAATCGGCGCGCTGTTCAAGACCAATGAGGATCTGCTCGATCGCGCGATCACGCGTTTGGAAGTGCTGCATCCCTATGATACTCCAGCCATTCTCGGCTGGCGCTGCGATTCCTCCGCAGACGGAACGCGCGCCTAGCTAGGCCTGTTGGGGCAGGGAGGATAGTAATGGGGATGTGGTCGCGCCGCTCCGCCTTGGGTTCGATTGCCGGATTATCGCTGGTTGGCCTTTCCGGGCTGGCGCGGGCCGAAGAGGTCCTGCGCTTTCCGCGGGTGCCTATGCGGCTGGTCCGGCGCCTCGTGCGGCAATTGCACGATGGCGCGCAAATAGTGGTCGAACGCGAATGGCTGGTGAGCTTCTCCGAGCATGCCGAAGGGATCGCCGTCCATGGTCGCCAGCTGCCCGCCGACGTCGAGGCGCCGCCCCGCATCGCCTCAATTGCCGAAGTCGAACGCGGCCGCTCGACCGACCACATGTTCCCGATCCTGCTCGACAAGTCGGGCATGATTGTCGCGGCAGGAACATCCGAAACCCGGGAAGACGTTGATGCCGCGATGAAAGCGGCCGAAGAGATCATCGCCCGCGCTGCCATATCCGGATCGGAAGCGGCGCAGCACAGGCCCTTCTCGCGCAATTGCAGCAGGCGGGAAGCTCGATGCTTGACCAGATGCCAAGCGACCTGTTTTTCCCGCGTCACCTTGGCTTGAACGAAACCCGCGCGCTTGCCCTGCCCGATGGCACTGCTGGCGAATTCGAACTGGCCCATGCTGCGCGCACCACCCCGGGTGCGACCTGGCTGGAACGGGCCGAGCGACGTGTCACGACCCGGCTGGCGGGCAGCGAGAAATTCTCGTCCGAGACGTGGAGCCTGGCCGAAACCTGATCCCACCCGAAGTGCGCGGTATTATTTTACCTCCTCTGAAAAGCGCGGTTTTGCTTGACTTGCACGCCTCTAAACGACATTTGCGCCGCGATCTCGCACCTGCGGCATTGCGCCGTGGGGAGGATTCGGGCCGGAGCGATGCAGCTGCAGCCCATAGATATCTAGGAATATGAACCCATGAAGGCGCTCAGCAAGCAGACCCGGTCCGTGAAGCCGGCCGAGGTCGAAAAGAAATGGCACCTGATCGATGCCGACGGCCTGGTTGTTGGCCGCGTCGCTACGATCATCGCCAATATCCTGCGCGGCAAGCACAAGCCGAGCTACACCCCGCACGTCGACTGCGGCGACCACGTCATCGTCATCAATGCCGACAAGGTGAAGTTCACCGGTCGCAAGATGGCCGACAAGACCTATTACAAGCACACCGGCCACCCGGGCGGCATCAAGGAAACGACCCCCGCCAAGGTGCTGGAAGGCCGCTTCCCCGAGCGCGTGCTCGAAAAGGCAGTCGAACGCATGATTCCGCGCGGCCCGCTGGGCCGGGCGCAGATGAAGGCGCTACACCTCTATGCCGGCACCGAGCATCCGCATGACGGCCAGAAGCCCGAAACGCTCGACGTCGCTTCCATGAATCGCAAGAACAAGGTCACCGCATAATGGCTGACGAAACCAACAACGAAACGGTCACCGATCTGGCCGATCTGAAGACCATCGCCGGCGACGCCCCTGAAGGTGACGCAGCGGTGATCGCCGTTGCCACTGCGCCGCTGCGTGAGCAGGAGCTCGACGCGCATGGCCGCGCCTATGCCACCGGCCGCCGCAAGGACGCCACGGCTCGCGTGTGGCTGAAGCCCGGCACCGGCAAGGTCATCGTCAACGGCCGCGACCAGGAAGTTTACTTCGCTCGTCCGACGCTGCGCCTCGTCATCGACCAGCCTTTCGCGATCACCGATCGCCAGGGCCAGTACGACGTCGTCGCCACCGTCAAGGGCGGCGGCCTCTCGGGCCAGGCTGGTGCTGTGAAGCACGGCATCGCCCAGGCGCTGAGCAAGTACGAACCGGCCCTGCGGTCGACGGTCAAGGCCGCCGGCTTCCTCACCCGCGACAGCCGCGTGGTCGAGCGCAAGAAGTACGGCCGGGCCAAGGCTCGTCGCAGCTTCCAGTTCTCGAAGCGCTGATCTTTCGGCACTTCGGTACCCACAAGAGGGCGGTCCTGCGGGGCCGCCCTTTTCGTTTGGGCGGCAAGGCGACGGGTCAGGAGTGGAAGTCGCGCATTTCGACCGAGATCGAGCCTGCCCGGTCGATCCGCAGAACGTTGAACGAAGGCGGGGCATTGCGCCGCAGCCGGGTCGAAAGCGTACCCGCGCCGATCATTCGCATCGCATGGTTGTCGCGCGAACGCACCTGGTCGAACGGAAAGTGGACGTGGCCCGACAGGACCGCGCTGGCCCCTGCCGCCGCCAGCTCAGCAAAGGCCATGTCGCCGCGGATCGTCGGGTTTTTGCGCCTGTCCTCTTCGGCCAGCAAAGGGTGATGGCACGCGACCAGCTTCGGCCGAGGATCGGCGCGAAGGGCATCGAGCCGGGCCAATGCCGCATCGAGCTTGCGGCGCGTCACCACGCCGTCGGACCATGGCCAGCGCATTTGCGCCGGAACATTGGTGTCGAATGGGACGATGAGTGCATGGTCGAGCATGATTTCCGCGCCGACAGCCTGTTCGAGCGCACCATAACGGGCATAGGGCCGGCGGAACCGTTCCCACAGATTGTAATAGGGCATGTCGTGATTGCCCGGTTGCAGCATCACCGGCACCTGCAATCCGGCGAACCATTCTGCCGCGTCCGAATATTGGCGATGCGTCGCGCGCTGTGTCAGGTCGCCGGTGCAGACGATCGCATCGGGCCGCTCGGCATGCACCGCCGCTTCGAACCACGCCATTGCAGCGCGATCCTCGACGCCGAAATGGGTGTCGCTGACATGAAACAGGATCGATGCGTCGCCGGGCATGGCTCTGGCGCCTAGCACATCTGTTTCGCGAAGGAAGCGCCTCTCAGATCCGGCCGGTGAGGATCAGCCACGCCGCAAGCGCATTCAGCGCCGTATAGATCAGGTAGGCCCATGCCAGCCCGGGCCAGCCGTTCGCTGCAAGCATGAGCGCTGCGAGCAGGACCAGGAACTCGGTTACCAGAGTCAACCGCCCAACGAGCATGTGCACGAACCATGGCACATGGCCCAGCAGCGGGTGCCGGCTTTCGAGCACCGCCTTGTGCAACGCGAAATTGCCGATGCCGAGCAGAAAGATGAGCGCGATCGCCACGGCCGCATTATTGCGCAAACGCCGGTCGATGGGAAATGTCGGTTGATCGGCCTTCGTCAGCAATCAGTCCGAGCGGTGCATCGCCGGTCGAGCGTTTGCGCACAGCCGTCGAGCATAGGCTGCGTCAAGCTGCTGATATCCGTAACCTTCATTTTGCGGCCAGGGCCTTCTCCCCCTTCCCCCCCTTTTCAGGAGGCCACCGCGAATGGAGGAAATTATGTTGAAGTCCGCTCTTGCGGCAGCAAGCCTCACCGCTCTGATGGCGACCACCCCCGCCATCGCCGGCGAACAGGATGGCGATACGATTCAGGTGTCCTACAGCGATCTCAACCTCAAGGCAGCCGCCGGACAAGATCGGCTCGAAAACCGTCTCACCCGCGCCGCGCGCAAGGTTTGCGGCGTAGGATCGCCTACCGCCCGTCCGCGTCAGATCGACACCGCAAAGCGCGACTGCATGGCCGCCGCCATGAAGAGCGCCCGCAACCAGATGGCCGAAGCGATCAACGAACAAAAGCTGGGCGATTGACCCGGCAAAACCGACTGCACCCCTTGTGCAGGCTTGCGGCCTGAGCCCTTTCCAGTCCCGGGGCTCAGGCCGCTTCTTTATCTGGAATCGAGGGTAGCGCCCCGGCGCGCTGCCGCTATTCAGCGGCCGGCCATCGCCTTGACCTTGGGTAAATAGGTACGGCCGATCCGCATCGCATCGCCACACTCTAGCTCGGCCGACCAGACGCCGAGCCCGTCATGCCTGAGGCCGCGAATGTGATCTTTGCGCAGGATGGTCGAGCGGTGGATGCGGATGAACTGGTCCGGATCGAGCCGCTGCTCTAGGCCCGCGATGGTCTGCAACAGCAAATAGCTGCGCCCGCCATCGTTCTGGTCGCCTACGAACAGCCTGACATAGTCGCGCTCCGCGTCGATCCGGCTCACTTCGCTTACAGCGATCCGCAGCAATTCGGAACGATGCGGCACCCACAGTTCTTCGAGCCATTCGCTCTCGCTGCTGCGCGGGCTGCCACTTCGCGCCACAGCGCGTTCGATTGCACGCGCCAAGCGGTCCGCGGCCACGGGCTTGAGAACATAGTCGATCGCATCGAGATCGAACGCCTCGACCGCGAAATTGTCATGCGCGGTCACGAAAATCACCGCCGGCGGATTGTCCTTGCGGGCCAGTTCGCGCGCGACGCCGAGCCCGTCGAGCTCAGGCATGGTCATGTCGAGCAGCACGAGGTCGGGCGACAAGGCATCGACCAAGCGCAGTGCGGCAGCGCCATCGCTTGCCGTGCCCACAACATTGATCGCGCCGATTTCGGCGCAGATCACCTGGATCCGCTCGACTGCGAGCGGCTCGTCATCGACGATCAGCGTTCTCAAGGGCGCCTCCGATTGCATGGATTCAGCCGTTGCGAGTCAAAGGTAGGCGCATTTCGGTGCGGTATCCACCGGGCACCGGCCCCGATTCAAGCGTGACGTCGGGTCCGAAACGCGCTTCGATCCGGTCACGCACATTGGCGAGGCCGATGCCGAAGCCCTTGCGCGCCGTTTCTGGCACGCCCGGGCCGTCGTCACTGACGGTGATCACCAGCCGGTCGAACTCCTCACGCGCCGAAACGGTGATGGTGACCGGCCGGCTGACCGGCGAAACGGCATATTTGACCGAATTTTCGACCAGGGGCTGCAGGATCATGCCGGGCACGCGGGCGTCGGCAAGATCGCGCGGGAGCTCGAAATTGCTGCGCAGTCGCTCAGGAAAACGCACTGCTTCGATCTCGAGATAGAGCTTCTGCAGGTCGAACTCGTCTTCGAGTTGCACGTCGCTGGTGGGGTCATCCGCCAGGCTGTGGCGATAGAAGCGCGACATGGTCTGGATCATCTGCTCGGCGCGCTCCGCCTTGCCAGTCAAGACCAGCGAAGAGAGCGAATTGAGCGTGTTGAACAGGAAGTGCGGATTGACCTGGTAGCGCAGCGAACGCAGTTCGGCAGCCTTGGCCGCATTGCGGAATTCCTGCTCGCGCCGTTCGGCCACGCGCGCCTTTTCGCCTGTGAGCAGAGCCAGGTAGATAGCGCACCAGGCGAGCATCATGAAATAGCGGCTGAAGGCGATGTCGGTCAGCGAGCCGAGCGAATCGAGAAAGCCCATTTCTTCCGGCTGGCCATCGGCCATCGATTCGCTTTCGGGGAACAAGTTTGGCTCGGCTTCCGATGCGCCGCTCTGATCAGAGTCATGCGGAGCGCTGGTTGCCGCATTGCCGCCGTCGGTCGTGCCGACATCCTTGTTGATGCGCTCGTTGATGAGCCGCTCCATCTTCACGTTCAAATCGGCGAAGACGACGGTGTTGATCTGCGCCAGCAGCAATGCTGCAGGCAGCGACAATACCAATGCGGCAGTGGTCTTCTTCCACATCGCCCCTGCATCGAACAGGCGCAACACCGCCCACAGCACGAGGGTGACCGCCATTCCGCCGACCACGACGGCACCGCGCCGGACCATCATTTCGGTCGAATGGCCGATGCCGATGATCTCCCATCGCGCAGAGGCGAGCAGGAAATACATCGCCCACAGCACCACCACTGAAATCAGCACGGTACGAAAGGCGACCCTTGGCAGGGACTTGGCTTGGGCTATCGTCATTACCAACGCCCCTTAACCCCGGAGGTCGCGCAAGGCGAATCCGTCGTCGGCCATGGAATGGCGTTCATCGAAAGTTCATCGAGCGACCAACGACGCGAAATCACCCTCGCGCGAGCAGATTTTCCTTTGCAATCCGCTCTTTCCATTGCGCCGGGGCCAGCGTGTGGACGTTGGTGCCCTGGCTGTCGACCGCGACGGTTACGGGCATGTCCCTCACCGTGAACTCGTAGATCGCCTCCATCCCGAGATCCTCGAACGCGACGACCTTGGCCTCCTTGATCGCGCGCGCGACGAGGTAGGCCGCGCCGCCCACCGCCATCAAATAGGCGACTTTGAAGCGGCTGATCACTTCTACCGCATTGTGTCCGCGCTCGGCCTTGCCGATCATCGCCAGCAGCCCAAGATCGAGCATCATCTCGGTGAACTTGTCCATGCGGGTGGCGGTGGTCGGGCCGGCCGGGCCCACTACTTCGCCCATCACCGGATCGACCGGGCCGACGTAATAGATCGCACGCCCCTTGAACTCGACCGGCAGTTCCTCGCCCTTGTCGAGCATGTCCTGGATGCGCTTGTGCGCCGCATCGCGCCCGGTCAGCATCGCGCCACTGAGCAGCAACCGATCGCCCGCTTTCCAGCTGGCGACTTCCTCGGGCGTGAGATGGTCGAGATCGACCCGCTTGGCCTCCTTGTCCGGCTGCCAGTGAACATCGGGCCACTGGTCGAGATCGGGCGGATCGAGATAGGCCGGGCCCGAACCGTCCATCACCACATGCGCGTGGCGGGTGGCGGCGCAATTGGGGATCATCGCCACCGGTTTGCCCGCGGCGTGGCACGGCCAGTCGAGGATCTTGACATCGAGCACGGTCGACAGCCCGCCGAGACCCTGTGCACCCACGCCCATCGCATTGACCGCATCGAAAATGTCGATCCGCAGCTGCTCGATATCGTTCTGCGCGCCGCGCGCTTTGAGCTGGGCCATGTCGATCGGCTCCATCAGCGATTCCTTGGCAAGCTTCATGCAATGCTCGGCCGTGCCGCCAATGCCGATTCCGAGCATGCCCGGAGGGCACCAACCCGCGCCCATCGAAGGTATCTGCTCGACCACCCAGTCGACGATGTTGTCGCTGGGGTTCATCATCTTGAACTTCGACTTGTTCTCGCTGCCGCCGCCCTTGGCTGCAACGTCGATCGAGATCGTGTTGCCGGGCACCATTTCGACTGACAGGACGCAGGGCGTGTTGTCGCGCGTGTTCCGTCGAGTGAAAGCGGGGTCGGCCAAGATCGAGGCGCGCAGCTTGTTTTCGGGGTGGTTGTAGGCACGGCGCACCCCTTCATCGACCACCTCCTGCAGCGAACGCGCCGATTCGAGCCGGCACTGCTGGCCCCATTTGATGAAGACGTTGACGATGCCGGTATCCTGACAGATCGGCCGGTGCCCTTCGGCGCACATCCGGCTATTGGTCAGGATCTGGGCGATCGCATCCTTCGCGGCCGGGCCTTGCTCGGCCTTATAGGCCTCGCCCAACGCGGTGATGTAGTCCACCGGGTGGTAATAGGAGATGTATTGCAGCGCATCCGCCACGGTCTCGATCAGATCGTCTTCGCGGATTGTGATCATGTCGCTCATCGAAGCTGTGCTCCTGTCGGTCGATTCCACCGCCCCATAGACGCGTGCTGCTCCTAGCGTCAAAGCGCTTGGCTGCAAGCACCGCAATCGCTAGAGCAGATTGACGCAGTGTATTGCGTGTGTAATACAGCCGACGGATACCATGACCGAGACCAATATGCCCGCAGCCCGCAAGGCTATGATTGACAGCCAGCTTCGCACCAGCGGCGTGAACGAGCCCTTCGTTCTCGCACGCATGGGCGCGGTAGCGCGCGAAGACTTCGTGCCTGAAAGCGCGCGGGCAATCGCCTATGTCGACCGCGCCGTGCCGCTGGGCAATGGCAAGCATCTCGCCGCTCCGCTGGTGCATGGCAGGATGCTGTCAGAAGCGCTCCCCACTGCAAGCGATGGCGCGCTCGTTGTCGAAAGCGGATCGGGCTATCTTTCCGAACTGTTGCGGCCGCTGGTCGGCTCGCTCGACACGGTCTCGTCGGACGAGGTCGTCAAGGGCAAGCGCGGCCGCAAGAGCTATTCGCTGGTGCTGGTCGACGGCGCGATCGAGCAATTGCCCGAATCGCTCGCGAAGCAGCTCGAAGAAAATGGCCGGATCGTCACCGGGATCGTGCAGCGCGGCGTCACCCGCCTCGCTGTCGGCCGCAAGGTTGCGGGCAGCGTCACACTGCAGCCGGTTGCCGATATCGGCATCCCGGTGCTGCATGCGTTCGACCGCCCGAAGGAATGGAGTTTCTGATTTTGCCTGACCGGAGCCCTACCCTGCGGCGCATTGCCGCTGCCCTTTTGCTGGGTTCCGCGCTGGCCCCTGCGACCGCACAGGCCGACAGCCTGCGCGAAGCGCTGGCGAGCGCCTATGAAACCAACCCCTCGCTGCAGGCGGCCCGCGCACAGCAGCGCGCCGCCGACGAGGAAGTACCTATCCAGCGCGCGCAAGGGCTGCCCAGTATCAGCGCAACGGCCAATCACATCGAGTTCGTGAAGGCTTCGCCCAACAGTTTCACCGCTCCCGAACGGCGGTTGCTGGCAGGTCCGGACTTGACCGTGCCGATCTATTCGGGCGGCGCGGTCCGCAATGGGATCAAGGCCGCGAAGGAACGCGTGTCCGCAGGCCAGGCCGATTTGCGTGGCACTGAAAGCGCCATCTTCAGCCAGGTCGTCGCCGGCTATATGGACGTGCTGCGCAGCGAAGCACTGGTGGCGCTTTCGACCAACCAGGTCGAAGTGCTGACCGTCAATCTCCAGGCAACCAACGACCGGTTCGAGATCGGGGAACTGACCCGCACCGACGTGGCGCAATCGCAGTCGCGCCTCGCGCTGGCGCAGGGCGATTTGCGCAATGCGCAAGCCAATCTGATCTCCGCGCGCGAGAACTACATCCAGCTGGTCGGCCGCGCGCCGAGCAATCTGGAAGCGCCGCCGCCGTTGCCGGGCCTGCCCGAAACCGTGGGCGAAGCGGTGGTTGCCGCGCTCGACAACAATCCTGACCTGATTGCCGCGAAGGAGCGGGCGAAGGCCGCGGGTTTCGATTCGGAAGTGGCCGGGGCAGGGCGCCTGCCAACCATCGGCATATTCGCCGGGCTCGACTACACCAATTACTACGGGACGCTGGGCGGCCCGATCTCGTCGGACTTCAGGCAGAGCGAAACCACCGCCAATGCCGGGGCGCAGATCACTATCCCGATCTTCCAGGGCGGCCTTCCGGCAGCGCGCCAACGCCAGGCCTATGCCCGCGAAAGCGCCGCGCTCGAGAACGTCATCGCGACCGAACGCGACGTGATTGCGCAGGTCCGCGCAGCCTATTCGAGCTGGCAGGCTGCCAATGCCGTTATCGTCAGTTCCGAAGCGGCAGTGTCCGCCGCCGAACTCAGCCTCGAAGGCGTGCGCGCGGAGAACTCGATCGGCAATCGCACGATCCTCGACGTGCTGAATGCCGAGCAGGAACTGCTTTCCGCTCGCGCCCAGCTGGTGACCGCGCGGCGTAATGCCTATGTCGCGGGCTTCAGCGTGCTGGCCGCCATGGGAAGGGCCGAAGCGCGCGACCTCAACCTCGACACCGGTGTGCTCTACGATCCCGAAGTCAATGCCCGCCGGGTGCGCGGCCAGTTGTTCGACTGGCAGCGAGACGAAGAACCTGCTGCACAATCAACGAGAACCGTTGACATCCCCGCGCCTGACGCGATGATTGGCCCGCCCGTTGAATCGGATGACGTCACCACCGATTGACGTCACCTGCCCGCCGGGTGCCGCTTGGACGAACAACAGGGGATCGCGCGCAATGGCGCAGCATGGTGAAGCTTCGGTCGAAGAGATTCTCGAATCGATCAAGAAGGTGATTGCGCGCGACAATCGCGACGCCGCCCTGCAAGCACCTGCCCCGCGCTCGCCGGCGCAGGAGGTCGAGCCGGATGACGGCGATTCCGACATACTCGACCTTACCAGCATGGAATTCGCACAGGACGCCGTGCACCACGCCGAAGATGAGGAAGACGAGGCTGATCCGCCGCTGACCACCGATTCGGTGCGTCAGTCGATGCGCGAAAATTTCGAAGCGCTCGCCATGCTCGCCGAACCGGGCGCCCGCCCGCAGATTGTTCGCTCGGGCGAGACTTCGCTCGAAGGGCTGGTGCGCGAAATGCTGCGCCCGATGCTGGCCGAATGGCTCGACAAGAACCTGCCGGGCATGGTCGAGAAGATGGTCCAGGCCGAAATCGCGCGGATCGCAGGCAAACGCCGCTAGCGCCACGCCGGTCGAGCAGTTAAGCCTGCTCGCCATGACCAAGTCACACGCGCTGCTCTTCGCTACCGCCTTACTCGCGGCCCCTGCCACTGCACATGACCATGGCCCCGCCGCTCCGCCGATGCAGGCGCAGGACCTTGTAACGATGCCACGGCTCGGCGCGGCCGTCACTTCGCCCGACGGGCGGCTGGCGATCTATCGGGTTACGGAGACTGACGCCGAAACCTATGCACGCAGCGGCGAATGGTATCTGATCGACCTCGCCGATCCCGAAGCGGGTTCAGTCAAGCTCGACCTTGGCGGCGGCGCATCGGATGTTGTTTTCGGCCCAGACGGGGCGCTCTATTTCCTGTCCGATCGCGCGGACACAGCGGATGCGTCATCCGGCGGCGGCTACGCCCGACTCTGGCGCGCCGATTTGCACGCGGGCGGCGTTACAGGCGCTCCCACAATCGTCGCCGATTTCGCGGGGACCGCGATCGACGGCTTCAAGCTTTCGCCCGATGCCAAGCGACTTGCAGTCTGGGCCCCGATCGCGCGCGACTGCCCGCGCTTTGGGTGCGAAGGCGACGGCAAGGCGCATTTGCCCGGGCCCGGCACCGGCCGTCTCTATGACGCTGCCGACGGCTTCGTCCGGCATTGGGACCGCTGGACCACGCCTGGCACCTTCAACCGCGTGTTCGTGTTCGACCTGAAGGACGGGAAAGTGGCGGGCGGCGGCGTGCCGCTCGACGGGCGCGACCCGGCAACCGGCCTCACCGGCAACACGCCCACCATGCCCTTCGGCGGAGCCGAGGATGTCGCGTGGGCGTCCGACGGCACGGGCGTCTATTTCGTGGCACGCGTCGCCGATGCCGCAGAGCCGCGCTCTACCGATCTCGACATCTACTGGTCCGATCTTTCGGGCGCTGCCCCGGTCGAACTGACCGAAGCCAACCTTGCGCATGATTCGGCCCCCACCTCGTCACCCGACGGGCGCTGGCTGGCCTATCTCGCGATGGAGCGGCCGACCTATGAAGCGGACCGGCTGGTGATCCAGTTGCGCGACTTGCGCACCGGCAAGACCCGCGCGCTGACGCAGGAATTCGACCGCAGTTTCGACAGCATCGCCTGGACCCCCGATTCGCGCTGGATCATCGCCACGGCAGGCGACGTGCTCGACACGCCTGCGTTCCGGATCGATCCGCGCACCGGCGCAGTCGAGCGGCTAGACCTGATGGCGGGCAATGAAGCGCATATTGCGGGCGTCACCCCGCTTTCGGGCGGGCGCTTGCTGTTCACGCGCGATTCGATCGGATCGCCGCACGAACTCTATCTCTCGAAAGACTGGAAGCAGGCGCGCCCGCTCACCGATATCGCGATGAGCCGGATGGGGCAGCTGGCAACGACCGTCACCAGCCGTTTCAGCTTCGCCGGGGCCAATGGCGACACGGTGTGGGGCCAGGTCACCCGCCTCGAAAAGCAGGAAGGGCCAATCCCGGCCATCCTCTACATCCATGGCGGGCCGCAGGGCTCGTTCAACGATGGCTGGTCGATCCGCTGGAACCCGCGCGTACTCGCCAGCCAGGGCTATGCCGTGATCTCGGTCGATTTCCACGGCAGCACCGGATACGGCCAGGCTTTCACCGATGCGATCAACCGCGACTGGGGCGGAAAGCCGCTCGAAGACCTGCAACTCGGCCTTGCCGCCGCGCTCGCGCTCGACTCGCAGATCGACGGCAGCAACGCCTGCGCGATGGGCGCCAGCTATGGCGGCTACATGGTCAACTGGATCGCGGGGCAATGGCCGGACCGCTTCAAATGCCTGGTCCAGCACGACGGGCTGTTCGAGATGCGCAGCTTCTATTTCGCGACCGAGGAATCGTGGTTCCCGCGCTGGGATTTCGGAGGTTCCTACTCCGAAGCGAGCGAAACCTACGAGAAATGGAACCCGGCGAACCATGTCGACAAATGGCAAACGCCGATGCTGGTGGTCACAGGCGAGAAGGACTTCCGCGTGCCCTATACGCAGGGGATCCAGAGCTTAACCGTGCTGCAGGAACGCGGCATTCCCGCGCAGCTGCTGGTCTTCCCGGACGAGAACCACTGGGTGCTGGGCGCCAAGAACTCGCTGCAATGGCACAATACCGTGTTCGACTGGCTTGCCCGCTGGCTGAAGCCGCAAGCCCCGGTCGAATGAGCCAGCGCACCCCTCTCGAAGAGGCCGGGTTGGCGCTGGCCAAGCTCGGCGGCGAAAGCATTGAGCGGCACATCTTCCTTTGCGCGATGAGCGAGAAGCAGAAATGCTGTTCGCGCGAAGAGGGCGAAGCTGCCTGGAAATACCTCAAGCGCCGCCTCAACGAGCTCAAGCTGGCCGGGCCCAAGCGGATCGGCCCGGAAGGAAAGCCCTGTGGTGGGATCCAGCGCACCAAGGCCGATTGCCTGCAGGTCTGCGCGGCTGGACCGATCGCTGTCGTGTGGCCAGACCGCGTGTGGTACCACTCGGCGCGCGAGGAAGTGCTCGAGCAGATCATCCAGCAGCACCTGATCGGTGGCGAACCGGTCGAGGAATTCCGCTTGCACAGCGCGCGCTAGGCGCGACCGCTCAATCTTCGTCGTGCTGCGGCAGATTGTTGTCGACCGAGGCGTCGTGCCCGGTGCCATTCGACAGGAACACGAGGCCCATCAATGCACTGGTGAGCAGCATGGTGAAGCCAAGCCCCAATGCCACGGCGATGTAGAAATGCACCGAAATCGCGCCGTTCGATTTGTAGAGCAGCGCCAGTGCGATGAGCACGACTCCCACCGTCGCGAGGAACATGAAGCGCATGATCCGGCGATAGCGCGCCCAGGCGAAAGCGGCCTTTTCGGGATCGTCGAGGGGGGACTTGCCGACCATGCGCGCCACATGGGCGTTCGCGTCGCCCGATGCAACGTTCGATTTGCAACTGCACGATTCGCCTTTTGCGCGCGATAATGTCATTCTCTGTGGGGGAATCGGAGAGGAGACACGCAATGAGCATCGCACTGATCACTCAAAACCGCGGCGCCGCGAACGTCATTTCCTGCGATGCGTCGACGCCCATGCGCGAAGCGGTGAAGCTGCTGGCCGAAAAGCGCATCGGCGCATTGCCGGTGATGCGGGGCGGCTCGGTAGTCGGAATCTTCTCAGAGCGCGACGTGATCTACCGGCTGGCGCAGGAAGGCGAGATCTGCCTCGACCGCCCGCTTTCGGAAGTGATGACCGCTCCCCCGATCACCGTCGATACGACTACGCTGGTCGACGATGCGCTGGCACTTATGACGCGGCGCAGGATCCGGCACTTGCCGGTGATCGAAGGCGGCGCGATGGTGGCCTTCATCTCGATCGGTGATCTGGTGAAGCACCGCATCGACCAGGTCGAGCACGAAGCCGAAGCGATGCGGATCTATATCCAGACCGCTTGAGGATTTCCTCTCCCATCCCTACATCGGGCTATCATGGCTGACGCACTCACCCTTACGCCCGCCGCCGCCAAGCGAGTGGCGACGATTGCCGAGAAGCAGGTGAAGCCTGCGATCCTGCGGCTTTCGGTAGAAGGCGGCGGTTGCTCGGGCTTCCAATACAAATTCGACCTGGCCGAAGCGCCAGAGGCTGACGACACGGTGAGCGAGACCGATGGCGTCCGGCTGGTGGTCGACCCGATAAGTCTCGATTTGGTCGCGGGCAGTGTGGTCGATTTCGTCGAATCCCTGGGGGGTGCGGCTTTCCGCGTCGAGAACCCGCAGGCCGCTGCCGGCTGCGGCTGCGGATCGAGCTTCGGGATTTGAATTAGGCGTATTTGCGCGCGTCGCACGTTTGCGGCGCGCATGACGGCACCAGCCCGCACCCCCGCCTGGCCACCCGATAGGGTAAATCTTTGGGCGGCCGGGCGGGGGTGTGGGCTGGAACCGGGCGCAGGCCCGAGCATAGGGAGGGCCGGATAGACGCCAATCGAATCATCCGCCATGAAAGGCGGATGAAAATCGCCACATTCAACATCAACGGAATCAAGGCTCGCCTGCCGCGCCTGAAGGAATGGCTCGTCGAAACGCGCCCTACGGTCGCATGCCTGCAGGAGATCAAGAGCATGGACGAAAACTTCCCGGGCCATGAATTCGAAGAGATCGGCTATCGCGCGATCTGGCACGGGCAGAAGTCCTTCAACGGCGTCGCCATTTTGGTCGATGCCAATGCCGGGATCGAAGGCCCCATCGAAGTGCAGCGCGGGCTAGGCATCCCCGGCCCTGACGATTCGGGAGAGGAACAGGCGCGCTATCTCGAAGCCGATGTCGGCGGGGTACGCATCGTGTGCATCTACCTGCCCAATGGCAATCCGCAGCCGGGCCCGAAATTCGACTACAAGCTGGCATGGATGGAGCGGTTGCGCGCCCGCATGGCACAGATCTGGGCCGAGGAAGTACCCGCTGCCGTGCTGGGCGATTTCAACGTTATCCCGGAGGACAATGACGTTTGGTCGGTCAAATCGATGGCCGACGATGCGCTGATGCAGCCCGAATCCCGCGCCGCATACTCGCGCTTGCTGGGAGATGGCTGGACCGACGCGGTGCGCACGCACAATCCGCGCGGCGGCGTGTGGACCTATTGGGACTACCAGGCGGGCGCCTGGCAACGCGACCACGGCTTCCGCATCGACCACATATTGCTCAGCCCCGAACTGGCCGACCGGCTCGAAGCGGTTGGAGTCGATCGCGCCCATCGCGGGCGCGAAAAAGCGAGCGACCACGCGCCGGTCTGGGCCGTGTTGCGAGACTGACCCAATGCAAAGGGGCCCAACCTTGCGGCGGGCCCCTCCCGTCTTTCGTCAATTCGCCGATAATCAGCGATAGAAGACGTGCCGGCTGATAGTGGCCCGCGCCACTTTCTTGTTGCTCCAGCTTGGGCGCACATATTTCGCGTGGAAATAGAGCGAATCGCCCGCTTCCGATTCCCACAGGCCTTCATGCGCGATGCGGGCAATTGCCTTGGCGCGCTGCCAGGCTTCCGTACCGGTCTTGATGCGCGGCATTTCACCGCCGCTCACGAAGGAAAACTGCGCGCGCTGGTAAACCACGCCGCAATAGCTTGACGGGAAGCGCGGGTTGTCAGCGCGGTTGATCACCACTTGCGCCACAGCCAGCTGGCCGGCGAGCGGTTCGCCGCGCGCCTCGAAATAGACCGCGCCAGCAAGGCACTGCATCTGTTCGGAAAGCGCAAGTTCGGTATCGGTGGCGGCAACGAGCTGGCGCAGCGAGCCTGTCTTGGACGGCTGCGCATCGCCAGCGTCGGCAGCTTCATCGGCTGCGACGGTCGGTTGCACCACTTCCTGAGAGATGAACACGGGGGTGGATGCACTATTCGGTCCACCGGCGGTGTTCGCCGCCTCGATCTGCCCGGGATCAGTCTCCTGGGCAAAAGCGCCGGATGTTTCGGCGCTGGCAAATGTAAGGCCAAGCAAAGCCGCACCAGCGGCAAGCCCGAGCCCGTGGCTCCTGCGAGTCATATATCCATATTTTTAGGCGGTGGACGCGCACAGACGCAGGCTTGGACCGATCGCGCTTTTGCGCGTTTCTTATGGTCCGATTTATCGGCCTGCCGGCCGCCCCCCGTCTGCGTGCTTGCACCCCGGCCTTATTGCCGAAGGGCGCCGCCTGCGCACCTGGAAGCTGGCGGGCCACATAGAGTCGAGCGGCGAACAGTCAAGTTAACGCGGCAAAGATGCGACGAACCGTTCTCTGTCAGCGATATCTGCCTCCAAAATCCAGATATCGGGGTCCTGTTGCTTGCGCTTTTCGAGATATTCGAAAATTTCTTGCGGATTTTCAGATTTTTGCTGCTTTGCAGCAAGATACGGTCGCGAACCATCCAGTTGCGGCATTCTTTCGAAAAGCACCGCGTTCTCGCCGCGATAGATGGTTAAGATGAGGACGGTTCCGGCGTCCCTTTCGCCCTTCGCGATAACACTTGCGAAACCACCTTGCGATTCGATCGCACGAATAATGCCGGCGACTTCGAGATGGGCCGGCAGCCGCGCATCCATCGCAGTCAGTTGCCGCTGCCCGCGGACGCTGGCGCATAGCCCGGCAAGCCGGCGAGCGGAATGCGCGAACGCATGAAAGTGCCGGTGCCACGGCCGATCTCGTCGCCTTCGGCATCGACCAACCGCGCTTCAGCCACGAAAACGCGCCGTTTCCCGCTGATCCAGCGCCCTTCGGCAACCACCTGGCCAGTGCGCACAGGCTTGGTGAAGTGCAGGTTGAACGAAGTGGTCAGCAGGAAACGGTCGGTCGTGCGCGTATTGGCCGCATAGAAGGCGGCATCGTCGAGCATCTTGAAATAGATCGTGCCGTGTGCAGCGCCCGCCGCATGGTAGCTGCGCTCGTCCACTTCGAAAGTGATACGTGAGCGTCCTTCGCCCAGGATTTCGAGCCGTGATTCGAACAGCCGGTTCACAGGCGCCGAGGCATAGAGCTGCTCGAGTGCACGATAATGCAGCTCGGCCCCACTTACCGGAGCCGCAGCCAGGCTGGATGTATCAGGCGGCATCGCGGTCGAGATGGTTGCTCAGTAGCGCAAACATCGCTTCGGCATCGGGCGCGTCGAGCAGCGCCTCGCGCTTGGCATCGTCCCGCACGAGCCGCGAGATCGCCGCCAGAGCATGCAGATGCGCAGCACCGGCGTTCTCGGGCGAAAGCAGGCCAAACACCAGTTCGACCGGCATGCCGTCCGCCGCGTCGAAATCGACCGGTGATTCGAGCCGCAACAACACCGCGACCGGGCGATTCACTTCGCTGGACCGCGCATGCGGAATCGCGACGCCATTGCCGAATCCGGTCGAGCCGAGCTTCTCGCGCACTTCGATCCCTTCGAGTGCCTGCGTTGAATCGATCGCATAGGCGCGCGCGAACAGCGCCGCGACCTGCTCCAGCACGTCCTGCTTCGATTCAAGCCGACCCGTTGCGACCGCTTCGGGAAGCAATTGAAAATTTGCGTTCATTTCAAGCTTGCATCACGTCCAATGATTGTACCAGCGCCCCCTGACGCTTGGGCCACCGCCTTCTGCGGGCAGTGCGCCTGTTGTGGCATCCAGGGGCGTCGAGCTCTACCGCGTTCCATCCTGCGGCAATTGCCTTAGCGAGGCTCGACCCAGCCGATCGATCCGTCGGGGCGGCGGTAAACCATATTATGCCTCCCAGTTCCAGCATTTTTGAAAAACAGCGCGTTCGTGTTTCGCAGATCGAGCATCATAACCGCGTCAGCCACGCTGGCTTCGGGGATGTCGACGCTGGTCTCGGCAATGATCGGCGGGGCATCACTGGTGACCTCCTCTTCCGCCTCGTCGCTCGCGAAGATGGTATAGGCCGCTTCCTCGAAAGCGTAGGCGGCAGCTTCTTCACGCTGCGCGTGCGCGGCCTGCTCGTGCCGGTCCGTCAGCCGGCGTTTGTAGCGGCGCAGCTGCTTGTCGATCTTCTCTGCCGCGCCGTCGAGCGCGAGGTGCGCATCCTGCGCTTCCGCGTGTGCCTTGAGGATCAGCCCCTGCATCACATGCGTCACGATGTCGCATTTGAACATGCCCGCCGGCGCCTTGCCGAATGTGACATGCGAGGACAGCGCCCGGTCGAAATATTTGTCGACGATCCCGCCAAGGCGGTCTGCCACATGGTCCTGAAGGGCAGCGCCCGTTTCGATCTGGTGACCCGAAACACGAATATCCATGACGGCTCGATCTCCTTTCTGTTCTTGCGAGACCGCATCGGCCCCGGAAATTCAGTTCGACCAGAGCGGTGAGTCGATCCGGTCGACAAATGCCTTGTGCCGCGCCAACTCCTCCTCGCTCGGCGCATGTGGACGTGGTTCGCGGCGTGGCCTGAGTGCAGCGCTCGCCGCGATGGAACGGGAAACTTCGACTTCGACTACAGCGGTTTCCGCCGCGAGCTCGAGCCCGATCTGGCGACCGCCAGTGAGTTCGACATAGACCTGAGCCAGCAACTCTGCGTCGAGCAGCGCGCCGTGCTTCACGCGGTGGCTGCGATCGATCCCGTAGCGGGTGCACAGCGCATCGAGCGAAACCTTCGCACCGGGATGGCGCTTGCGTGCGATCGCGACGGTGTCGATCATCCGGTCGCTGTCGACACGCGCCATTCCGATCCGCTCAAGCTCCGAATTGAGGAAGCCGAAGTCGAAGCCCGCGTTATGCGCCACCAGCGGCGCATCGCCGAGGAACTCCATCAGTTCTTCGGCGCGTTCGGCAAAGCGCGGCTTGTCTGAAAGGAACGAGATCGACAGCCCGTGGACAGCCTCTGCCGCAGCAGGCATGTCGCGTTCCGGGTTGAAATAAGCGTGGAAACTGGCGCCGCTTGGCACCCGGTTGATCATTTCGATGCATCCGATTTCTACCATCCGGTCGCCCGAAGCTGGGTCAAGGCCGGTGGTTTCGGTGTCGAAAACGATTTCCCGCATCGATTTCAATATCGGACTCGGTTTGGCGTTTGGCAAGCGATTCTGCGCCGACAGGCGGTGTCTATTTTCCTGCTGACAGTCGCTCGATCAGAGCGACCACTTCGGCTTCGGTTTCCGCATGCGACACGCCGGTGTCGATCACATGGTCTGCTTTCGCGCGTTTTTCCGCATCGGGCACCTGGAGTTCGAGGATATGGGCGAATTTCTCGGGCGTCATGCCGGGCCGGGCGAGCACTCGCTGGCGCTGGACATCGGCCGGTGCCGACACGACCACCACCGTATCGACCTGTTTTTCTCCGCCCTTTTCGAACAGCAAGGGGATATCGAACACCACGATCGGAGCGCCGCCATGCTCAATCAGGAATTCGGCGCGATGCGCCGCCACAGCAGGATGGACGATCGCCTCAAGCCGGGCGAGCGCCTGCTTGTCGCCGAACACTTGCGCGCCAAGCGTCTCGCGCTTGACCCCTTCAGGGCCCGTCGAGCCGGGAAAGGCCGCTTCGATCGCAAGAAGCAACTCGCCGCCGGGGCGCTGCATCCGTCGCACTTCGGCATCGGCATCGAACACAGGAACGCCGTGGCGGATGAACATTTCCGCGACGGTCGACTTGCCCATGCCGATCGATCCGGTGAGGCCGACTATGAGCGGGCGGGTCATCGGGTCAGTATCTCCCTCAGTTCGGCATCGTGCTCGCGCGGGGGCGCTTGGCCGAAAAATCGCTCGAACGCGAGCGCGGCCTGGCCGATCAGCATGTTGAGGCCATCGAGGGTGCGATGCCCGGCGGCACGTGCCATTTTGAGGAAGTCAGTGTCGACCGGATCGGTGACGATGTCATAAGCAATCGCGCCCGGTGGGGCATGGCTCCAGTCGAACGCAAGCGGCGACTGGCCGCGCATGCCCAGCGGCGAGGCATTTACCACCAGGTCGAAGCAGCCCTTGCGGTCATCGAAGGGAAAATCGGTCGGGTCGGCGAAATGGGCGAGATCGATCGCATGATGCTCGCCGCGCGGCGCGAGCTCGTCGAGCAATGTCCGCGCCTTGGCAGGATCGCGCCCGGCCAGCACCAGAGTGAAACCCTCTTCCGCAAGCGCTGCAATGATCGCACGCGCCGCGCCGCCCGTACCAAGCACCCGCGCCATGCGGAACAGGTGATGCTGGCCGAGTTCCTCGCGCAGCGGCTCGAGGAAACCACCCGCGTCGGTATTATAGCCGACCAACTGCTCGCCCTCGCGAACGATAGTGTTGACCGCGCCGATGCGCGCCGCCAGCGGATCGAGCCGGTCGAGCAGCGCGATCACCGCCTGCTTGTGCGGCATGGTGACATTGCAACCGCGCCAGGCGGGATCCGAGCGACGGCTATCAAGGTAATCCGCCAGTTGCGCGGTAGTGACATGCGCGGCCCGGTAATCGGCATCGAGGCCTAGGTGAGCGATCCAGAAGCCATGGATCGCGGGGCTTTTCGATTGCACGATCGGATCGCCGATCACTTCGGCATAGGGACGCGTCACGAGGACATCTCCCCCAATTCGCGCAGCGCGCCGAGCACGCCGAGCAGCGGCATTCCCAGCACGGTGAAGTGGTCGCCTTCGATTCTCTCGAACAATTGCACACCGAGCCCCTCGATCCGAAACACGCCGACGCAATGGCCAACTTCGGGCCATTCGGCGTCGAGATATCGCTCGATGAAGCCCTCGCCGAGTTCGCGGACATGCAGCCGCGCAAGCGAAGCCGCGCTCCATTCGCAAGTGTCGTCGCGCACCAGGGCCGCAGCGCTGTGCAGTTCCATCACCTTGCCCGAAAAGTAGTGCAGGTGCTCTGCCGCCTGCGCGCGGCTCTCGGGCTTGTCGAAGCGCCGCCCTCCGCACGTCACCAGGCTGTCGCTGCCGAGCACCAGCCGCCCGGCATGCGTGCTAGCCACCGCCTGCGCCTTTGCGACGCTGAGCGCTTCGGCAATCTCTCCCGGCGTGCAATCCGCCAGCCCGGCTTCGAGCGCCCGCTCGTCGAGCGATGCGGGAATCGCCTCATGGGCGACACCCGCAGCATCGAGCATGGCGCGGCGCGACGCGCTTTTCGATGCGAGGACGATCATATCGCGCCTTCGCCATCTTCGCCGCCCTCACCGGGGCGGTCGGTTCGCTCCTGCATGATGCGCATTACTGCAGCAGCGGTTTCCTCGATCGAGCGGCGCGTCACATCGATCACGGGCCAGCCATTGTCAGCAAACATGCGGCGCGCGAATTGCACTTCCTCGCGCACTTTCTCGCTATCAACGTAGGACGTCTCAGTGCCTTCATTGAGCGACAACAGGCGGTTGCGCCGCACCTGCACCAGCCGCTCGGGCGCGGTGGTCAGCCCCACCACCAGCGGGCGGCGCAGTCCGAACAATGCAGGCGGGGGCGGCGATTCCATGATCAGCGGGATATTCGCAACCTTGTACCCGCGATTGGCGAGGTAGATGCTGGTCGGCGTCTTCGAACTGCGCGATACGCCTGCCAGCAAGATGTCCGCCTCTTCCCAGTCTTCCCAGCCCACGCCGTCGTCATGCGCGATTGTGTAATGGATCGCTTCCACCCGGCGGAAGTAGGCGTCGTCCATCAGGTGCTGGCGGCCGGGCTTGCCATGCGCCTCTTCGCCCAGCTGGACTTCGAGCGCGGCAGTAACCGCGTCGAGCACTGGCACGGCGGGCAGACCCAGCTGGCGGCAATGTTCCTCCAGCCGGGCGCGGGTTTCGGGATTGACCAGAGTGAACAGCACCAGGCCGGGGCTGGCAGCGAGCGACGGCACGATCCGGTCGAGATGCTGGCGCGAACGCACCATCGGCCAAAAATGGCGCACGACGTCAGGGTTGTCGAATTGCGCGAGCGCCGCCTTGGCGATCATCTCGAGCGTTTCGCCGGTCGAGTCCGAAACGAGGTGGAGGTGCATGCGTTGCATTGCGCGGTCGTTGCATCCTTGCCGGGAATGCCTGTGGAGAACAGCTGGCATAAACCACGGGAGAGGCCTGCCGACAAGTTCGGGGAGAGATTCCATGCCCGCTATCGGCTTTATCGCCAGCGGCTTTGTCGACATCGTGCGCCGCTATCAACAGGCTGGGGATAGCGCGGATAAGTTTGACTCGACTCAGGCAATCCCGCGATTCGCGAGCCGGACAGCGCTTTGCATCGCGGGAAAAATCGGGCAGGAACCACTTGTCCCCGAAATCCACAGGGCCAACAGACTCCTAAAACCCTTTATAAATATAATTATATTGATTGGATAAGACCTCATGCCGGGCTTGCTTCTTGACACTCTGCGTGGCCTCAAGGGTGAACGAGCACCCATGTGGCTGATGCGTCAGGCAGGGCGATACCTGCCCGAATATCGCGCACTACGATCAGAAAAGGGCGGGTTCCTCGAACTCGTTTACGATAGTGAAGCCGCGGCGGAAATCACGATCCAGCCTTTGCGCCGGTTCGGTTTCGACGGGGCGATCCTGTTCTCGGATATTCTGATCGTGCCGCATGCGATGGGACAAGGGCTCGAATTCCTCGCGGGCGAAGGTCCCAAGCTGTCGCCGCCGCTGCTTGAAGCCAGGCTCGAGGATTTCACTGCGCAACCCCAACGGTTCGAAGCGATCTACGAGACGGTGCGGCTGTGCCGCGCGCAGCTCGACGAAAGCGTGACGATGCTCGGTTTCGCGGGTAGCCCGTGGACCGTCGCGACCTATATGGTGGCAGGCGAGGGCAGCCGCGACCAGCATGCGACGCGCGAGCTTGCCTACGGGGATCCAGTACGGTTCCAGGCGATCATCGATGCTATCGTCGAAGTTTCGATTACCTACCTGCGCGGCCAGATCGATGCCGGGGCTGAAGCGGTGCAGCTGTTCGACAGCTGGGCCGGCAGCCTGGCACCCGACCAGTTCGACCGATGGGTAATCGCGCCCAACGCCGCGATTACCGCTGCGCTCAAGCAATCGCATCCGGATACGCCGGTGATCGGCTTTCCCAAGGGCGCGGGAGCCAAGCTTGCCGCCTATGCCAATGAGACCGGAGTCGACGCAGTGGGGTTGGACGAGACGGTCGATCCCGAATGGGCGGATCGCGAATTGCCAAAGGGCATGCCGGTGCAAGGCAATCTCGATCCGCTGCTGCTGATGGCGGGCGGTGCGCCGCTGGTCGATCGCGCATGCTTCATCCTCAAGACGTTCGCCGATCGCCCGCATGTGTTCAATCTGGGGCACGGTATCGGCCAGTTCACCCCGATCGAGCACGTCGAACAGCTTGTTGCCGTGCTGCGCGGACAGCGATGATTGTGGCGGGGGATGACGCGGCGGTGATGGTCGACTACATAAGCGAGCGATGCAGGACGTCATCGCCATGACCTATCTTTGGCTCAAGGCAGGCCACATCATCTTCGTGGTCTTCTGGATGGCGGGCCTGTTCATGCTCCCGCGGCAACTGATCTATGTCCATCCGGCGCAGCCCGGATCGGAGGAAGAAGCGCTGTGGGTCCACCGCATGGGCCTGCTGCGCAAGGTCATCCTCACGCCAAGCCTGGTGGTGGTTTGGGTGCTCGGCCTGCTGATGGCGGCCGAATTGGGCCTGTTTGCGGGCGCACCGGGATTGGGCTGGCTCCATGCCAAGCTGCTCTTCGTGCTGCTACTCACTGGCTATCACGGCTTTATGGTGGCGCAATCGAAGAAGATTGCTGCAGGAGAGCGGCCACTAAGCGAGAAGCAGCTGCGTATGCTGGGCGAAGTGCCTGGCCTGCTGCTGGCGGTCATCGTCGTGCTGGCGGTGCTGCGCCCTTTCTGAACCATTTGCTCCGCGAACAATCGGCGATTGACGGCGGTTTCCGCGGGCCGTATTTTGAAATCCTCTATCCGGCATGAGGCTTTGCATTCGGCAAAGCCAAGGTCTGCTTTCTCCAAGCCCATATGCCTCGCTCCACAGACGAGGCGACGACCTGTCGGCCAATCCAGAGACGGACGAATATTACAATGCATCTCAAAGACTTGAAACGAAAGACACCGGCCGAACTGGTCGCCATGGCCGAAGAGCTGGGTGTCGAAGGCGCGTCGACCATGCGCCGGCAGGACTTGCTGTTTAGCATCCTGCGCGAACTCGCCGAAGACGAGGAATATGAAGAGAAGATCATGGGTGTCGGCACCATCGAGGTGCTGCAGGACGGTTTCGGCTTCCTGCGCTCGCCCGAGGCGAACTACCTCGCCGGGCCCGACGACATCTATGTTTCGCCCAACCAGATCCGCAAATGGGGCCTGAGGACCGGCGACACGGTCGAAGGCGAGATCCGCGCCCCGCGCGACGGTGAGCGCTATTTTGCCCTCACAAGCCTCACCAGCGTCAATTTCGACGATCCGGAGGCGGTGCGCCACCGCACCAATTTCGACAACCTCACGCCGCTCTATCCGGACGAGAAGTTGACTCTCGACCCGGTCGATCCGACCGTGAAGGACAAGAGTGCACGGGTGATCGACATCATCGCGCCGCAGGGCAAGGGCCAGCGTGCGTTGATCGTGGCGCCTCCGCGCACCGGCAAGACCGTGCTGCTGCAGAACATCGCCAAGGCGATTACCGACAATCACCCCGAAGTGTTCCTGATCGTCCTTCTGGTCGACGAACGACCCGAGGAAGTGACCGATATGCAGCGCAGCGTGAAGGGCGAAGTTATTTCTTCGACCTTCGACGAGCCTGCGACGCGCCACGTGCAGGTTGCCGAAATGGTGATCGAAAAGGCTAAGCGCCTGGTCGAACACAAGCATGACGTGGTGATCCTGCTCGACTCGATCACCCGCCTCGGCCGCGCCTACAACACCGTGGTTCCGAGCTCGGGCAAGGTGCTGACCGGCGGTGTCGACGCCAATGCACTGCAGCGCCCCAAGCGATTCTTCGGCGCAGCGCGCAACATCGAGGAAGGTGGTTCGCTTTCGATCATCGCCACCGCGCTGATCGATACCGGCAGCCGCATGGACGAAGTGATCTTCGAAGAGTTCAAGGGCACCGGCAACAGTGAAATCGTGCTCGACCGCAAGGTCGCAGACAAGCGCATCTTCCCGGCGCTCGATGTCGGCAAGTCCGGCACCCGAAAGGAAGAACTGCTGGTGGGCAAGGACAATCTGTCGAAGATGTGGGTGCTGCGCCGCATCCTGATGCAGATGGGCACCATCGACGCGATGGAATTCCTGCTCGACAAGATGAAGGATTCGAAGTCGAACGAAGACTTCTTCGCGACGATGAACCAGTAAGGCTTGTGGGGCCCGCGCCGGACAGGCGTGGGCCCGCTTGCCTTTGGGCACGATCCGGCTATCACCGGGCCAATGCTGCGCCAATATGTCTATATCAGCACTGCGGACGGGATCGGTCCCGAGGATATCGCTTCGATCCTCGACTCGTGCCA
Organism: Altererythrobacter litoralis; assembly: GCF_036324225.1. NCBI lineage: Bacteria > Pseudomonadati > Pseudomonadota > Alphaproteobacteria > Sphingomonadales > Erythrobacteraceae > Altererythrobacter > Altererythrobacter litoralis. The sequence continues at coordinate 87,894 of NZ_JAZDQV010000007.1, read as the reverse complement.
GCGCAACAACAGCGAGCGCAATGTCACCGGCCTGCTGCTCTACAACGGGCGCAATTTTCTCCAGCTGCTCGAAGGCGATGTAGAGGATCTTTCCTGGGTGATGCGCAAGATCGAAGCTGATCCGCGCCATAACGGGGTTTCGATCATCGAGGATATCGCCATTGCCGGGCGCGCCTGCCCCGACTGGCTCATGCGGCATATCCGCATTGTCGACCAGGTGCCCGAGCGGCGTGCGGCGCTCGACGCTGAACTGCCTGCCGCGCTCGAGCCGAACCTGCGGCGGATCATCCTGAATTTCGCGGCACTGAACTAGGCGCGAAGCTCGCTATACAATCGAGCGCGCGGCCCTAGGCCTTTTGCCGCTCCAGCTGCGCAGCCATCATTTCCCAGACCTTGTTGATGGCCTTGAGCGGGCGAACCATCACTTTGAAATCCTTGATCAAACCCTCCTCGTCGAAAGCGATCATGTCGATCCCGTTGACGTGGATGCCATCCATCTCGGTGGTGAATTCGAGCACGACAGTGTCGTCGCCCACAACTTCGCGCACATAGGTGAAGCTGCCATTTCCCAGCGTCGCCCCCGCTGCAGTGAGATAGGCGACCACGATCGGCTTGCCCACTTGCGGGGTGTGGACGACAGGCGAGTGAAACACCGCGTCATCGCGCATTATGGCGGCGAGTGCGGCAGGATCGCTTCCTCCTTCGATCACTTCGTGCCAGCGCTTGAGGCCTTCGGCTGCAATGCTCATTGGATGCTCCCTATAATCCGCGATGTTCAGCCGAGATGTTCGGCGAAAAAGGCCTTCGTGCGGCTGTCGGCGAGCTGCGCGCCCGCTTCGTTGCGGCGGTTGCCGCTTTCAGTGGCGAAGCCATGGTCGAGCCCTTCGTAATCATAGAGCGTGACCCGCGGATGATCGTCCAGCCCGGCATGCATCGCGGCTTGCGCTTCAGGTCCGACGAAATGGTCTGCGGTAGGCACGTGCAACAACAGGGGATGCGCGATGCCGTGCTTCTCGCCCAGCATCTGGTCGATCATCACCCCGTAATAGCCGACCGAGGCGTCGATATCGCTGCGCGCTGCAGTCATATAGGCGAGCTTGCCGCCCAGGCAGTAACCGACGCAGCCGACCTTCGGCACGCCGGCCACACGGCGGATCCAGTGGATCGTCGCTTCGATGTCCTTCACCCCGTCATCGGGATTGTATTCCCCGAAATAGCCGAGCGCTTCCTGGAATTCGGCTTCGACGTCCGGGTCGAGCTGGATGCCCGGCTTCATGCGGAAGAACAGGTCGGGCGCGACCGCGAGATAGCCTTCGGCCGCCCAGCTGTCGCATTTGTTGCGGATCCCGGGGTTCACCCCGAAGATCTCCTGAATCACAATGATCGCTGCCTTGGGTGTGCCCGCAGGCCGCGCGACATAGGCATCGAAGCTGGCATTGCCGTCGAAGGTGGGGATCGTCGCGTACTGGGTCATTGCGGCTGCTCCTTTGATTCAGCGTGAAAGCGGCTTATCGCTTGCCGCAGGTGATTGCCAAACCCAAATATGTCAGGCGATACGGGGTTCCCGAAGGTTGGAGGGAGTAAGCGCGATGAAGTTTCATATCGAAATCGACTGCACGCCCGAAGAGGCGCGGGCCTTCATGGGGCTGCCCGATGTGTCGAAGGCCAACAATATCTATGTCGAAAGCATCGCCAAGGCGATGAAAGGGGTCTCCAATCCCGACCAGTTGCAGGAATATGCCCAGCAGCTCGCACCAATGGGGCAGATGGGGCTCAAGATGTTCCAGAGCTTCATGGAAAGCGGCATGCGCGGCGCAGGGTCCAAATCGAAATCTGACGACGACTAGGAACTGCGTCGTTTACGCATGAGCGACACCATCTTTGCACTTTCCAGCGGGGCTCCGCCCGCGGCGATCGGCGTGATCCGCATCAGCGGGCCGGCGGCCGGCGCGGCCTTGCGCGCGCTGGTCGGGCGCGATGTCGAACCGAGGCATGCCAGCCTGGCTAAGCTTCGTGGGGATGATGGTGCGCTTCTGGACGAGGCGCTGGTGCTTTGGTTCCCGGGCCCGAATACCGCGACGGGCGAAGACCTTGCCGAATTGCATTGCCATGGCGGCCGGGCGGTGATTTCCGCCATTGAAGCGGAATTGGGTGCGATTTCAGGCCTGCGCCGCGCCGAACCGGGCGAGTTTACACGCCGCGCCTTTGCCAACGGGCGGATCGACCTTGCCGAAGCCGAAGGGCTGGCGGACCTGCTCAGCGCCGAAACCGAGCTCCAGCGCAGCGCGGCAATCGCCATGGCGGGCGGGAGATTCTCCCGGCAGGTCGAGTTGTGGCGCGACGGCGTGTTACGGCTCTCGGCGGAAGTCGAGGCGGCGCTCGACTTTGCCGATGAGGACGATGTGGGCGGGTTGGCAGCCGATTTCGGCGCGCGTCTCGACCAGTTGGCGAGTGAACTGGCGCTATGGCTTGCGCGGCCGCGATCGGAACGGCTGGGAGAGGGTTTCCGCGTGGTGCTCTCTGGGCCGCCCAATGCCGGAAAATCCACCTTGTTCAATGCGTTGGTTGAGAGCGAGGCGGCCATCACTTCGCCCATTGCGGGGACTACGCGCGATGTGATCGAGCGCTCGGTGGCGATCGCCGGAATTCCCTTCACCTTCGTCGATACTGCGGGCCTGCATGAGGGCGGGGGTGATGAAATCGAATCGATAGGGATCGGGCGTGCGCGCGAACAGCTCGAACGTGCCGATCTGGTTCTCTGGTTGGGGCCCGAATACGAGGGACCGAGTGGGTGTTGGGAAGTCGAGGCACAGATCGACAATCATGCGCATCTGGTTAAATCTGCGCCTGATTGGCGGGTTTCCGCGCGGACAGGGGAAAATCTGGGCGCACTGAAGGCCGCGCTGGTCGAGAAGGCGCGTCAGTGCATGCCGAGGCCCGGAGAGGCCGCGCTCAATGCACGCCAGCATGGATTGCTCGCCGACGCCAATATTGCGTTGAGCGAGGCTAGCGAGCTGTCTGACCCCCTCATTATTGCAGAATGCCTGCGTCGGGCGCGCCTCGCTTTCGACCGTCTGGTCGGACGGGCGACCACCGAGGACATGCTCGACGCGCTGTTCGGGCGCTTCTGCATCGGGAAATAGACGGCAACACCCCGATGTTTCACGTGAAACATCGCGTCCCCGCTCTCGCGAAAGTTCTTTGACCCCGCGCCAGCGCGCCTGTATCGGCGCGACATGCGTAGCTTCGACGTGCTTGTGGTCGGCGGCGGTCATGCCGGTGTCGAGGCGGCCTGTGCGGCCGCCCGCATGGGTGCGCGCACGGGCCTGGTGAGCTTCGATCTCGACGCAATCGGCGCGATGAGCTGCAATCCGGCGATCGGGGGCTTGGGCAAAGGCCATCTGGTGCGTGAAGTTGATGCGCTCGACGGGGTGATCGGGCGCGCAGCCGATGCCGGGGCAATCCATTACCGCATGCTCAACCGCTCGAAGGGGAGCGCCGTTTGGGGCCCACGCGTGCAGGCCGACCGCGTGCTGTTCAAGGCAGCGGTGCAGAGGGCGGTCAAGGCGCAAGCTGGGCTCGATCTGATCGAGGGTGAGGTGGCAGCACTGCAACTCACTGCGGGTCGTGTTGCCGGGCTGGAATTGGCCGACGGCACGGCGATCGAAGCGGCGGCCGTTATCCTGTGCACCGGGACATTCCTCGGGGGCACGCTGTTTCGCGGTGAGGAACGCTTCGAAGGCGGACGGATCGGCGAGAATTCGGCACAGAAACTTGCAGCGCAGTTGCGCGGCGCGAATTTGCCGATGGCGCGACTCAAGACCGGGACGCCGCCCCGGCTCGACGGGCGCACGATCGACTGGGCCAGTCTCGAAGAGCAGCCATCCGATCCCGATCACTGGACCATGTCGCCGCTCACCGAGCGTCGCGCCAATCCGCAAATCTTCTGCGCGATCACACGCACCACCGAGGCCGCGCACGAAGCGATCCGCGCGAATCTGCACCGTTCCCCGCTATTTACCGGAGCGATCGGAGCGGCCGGGCCGCGCTATTGCCCCTCAATCGAGGACAAGATCCATCGCTTTGGCGATCGTGAGGGGCACCAGGTATTCCTCGAGCCCGAGGGCTTGAGCACGCATCTGGTCTATCCCAACGGGATAAGCACCTCTCTGCCGGCCGATGTCCAACTCACCATGCTCCGCGCCATGCCGGGGCTTGAGCAGGTTGTGATGGAAGTCCCGGGTTATGCGGTGGAATATGATCACATCGATCCGCGTGCGCTCACGGCGGACCTGCAATTGCGAGCGATTCCGGGGCTTTACTGCGCCGGGCAGATCAATGGCACAACGGGCTATGAAGAGGCTTCTGCACAGGGGCTGGTGGCGGGGCTCCACGCCGCAGCGCATGTTTTGGGCCTTGAGGCACCACGGCTCGACCGGGCGAACAGCTATATCGCAGTGATGGTCGACGATCTGACCCTGCAAGGCGTGAGCGAACCCTACCGCATGTTGACTGCGCGGGCCGAGTACCGCCTGCGTCTGCGCGCCAACAACGCTTCCACGCGCCTTACCCCGCTGGGGATCGAAGCGGGCTGCGTCGGAGCGGAGCGTGCGGAATGGTTTGCGCGCCGTGAAGAGCGCCGTGCAGCTTTGGCCGGGCATTTCGATACAGCGATCCATGCCCGCGAGTTGAGCGAGGCCGGCCTGCCGGTGCGGCGCGACGGCGGCACCAAGCAAGTGAGTGAATGGCTGCGGCACGAAGGAGTGGGCCTGGCCGATTTGAACCAATGGCTGGATCAGGAACTCTCCTTCGATGATCCGTTGATCGCCGAAATGGCCGAAGACGCGGCCTATGCTCCTTACCTTGCGCGGCAGGATGCCGAACTGCGCGATCTGCGTGCAAGCGAAGCGCTTGAACTGGCGCGTGATTTTCCCTTTGGCGAGGTTCCGGGGCTGTCCAACGAGATGGTCGAGCGGCTTGAGGCAGCAAAGCCCGCCAATCTCGCGGCGGCGGGAAGGGTGCCTGGGATCACGCCCGCTGCGCTTTCGGCTCTGCTTGTCCATGCGCGCCGGAGGCAGAAGGCCGCATGAACGGGCAACTCCTGAGCGACGAGGTGTCGGCGCGGCGCTATGTGGAGCAGATTGCGGATCAGGTCGCGATGGATCGGCTCGAAGTGCTGATTGCTGAGCTTCTTGCCGAGAACCAGCGCCAGAACCTGATTTCGCGCCCTTCCGAGGCGCAGGTGTGGCAGCGCCATATTGCCGACAGCGCGCAATTGCTGCGATTTGTTCCACGTGAAACATCTGGCACCTGGCTCGACCTTGGCACGGGGGCTGGCTTCCCTGGCATGGTGATTGCTGCGATCGAGCCCGAGCGCGAAGTGGTGCTGGTCGAATCGCGCGCGCGCCGCGTCGAATGGCTCGAACGAATGGCGGAGAAGCTCGCGCTTCCGCTGTGCCGGGCCGAAGGCAAGCGGCTTGAGCTGGTCAAACCGTTCCCGGCGCGTGTCATTTCGGCACGCGCCTTCGCGCCATTGCCAAAGCTCCTGAAACTATCCGCACCCTTTTCCACAAAGGCGACCACCTACCTGTTGCCCAAGGGGCGCTCGGCGGCGCAGGAACTGGAATCAATCCCTGCAAAGATTCGTCGGATGTTTCACGTGGAACACTCCTTGACCGATGCAGAGGCGGGGATCATCGTAAGCACCTGAGTGCGGGAAGGCGGAAAGCAGCCGATGATCACGATAGCCATTGCGAACCAGAAGGGCGGGGTGGGCAAAACCACAACCGCGATCAATATCGCTACCGCAATGGCGGCGATCGGCTGGCGCACGCTGCTGATCGACCTCGACCCGCAGGGAAATGCCTCGACCGGGCTGGGTGTGGGCACCGCTGCGCGCGTCGCGTCGAGCTATGATGTGCTGATCGATGGTGTCTCGCTCAAGGATGCAATGGTTGCTACGAGCATTCCCGGACTCGATATCGTCCCGGCGACGGTAGATCTCAGCGGTGCCGAAGTGGAGCTGGTTTCGGTAGAGGAACGGACTTCGCGCCTTGCCACTGCTCTTTCGGCGCATCGCGGGCACGATATCTGCTTCATCGACTGCCCACCCTCGCTCGGCCTGCTCACGCTCAACGCGCTTTCGGCCGCCGATACATTGCTGGTGCCGCTGCAGTGCGAATTCTTCGCGCTTGAGGGCCTCAGCCAGCTGTTGCAGACGGTGGAGCAGGTGCAGCAGCGCTTCAATCCCGCGCTCGGCATCATCGGCGTGGCGCTCACCATGTTCGATCGGCGCAACCGCCTGACCGACCAGGTGGCGGACGATGTACGCGAATGCCTCGCCGGCCTGGTGTTCGACACCGTGATCCCGCGCAATGTGCGCCTGTCCGAAGCGCCGAGCCACGGCTTGCCCGCACTGGTCTATGACCACTCTTGCGCCGGCAGCCGCGCCTATATCGCACTCGCGCGCGAACTCATCGGGCGCCTGCCCCGCGAAAGGAAAGCCGCATGAGCAACCCGACCGATCCGATCCGCTTTTCGGTGCCGGGCGTTGCAGCTACTGACCGGAAGAAGAAGCTCGGTCGCGGGCTGGGTGCCTTGTTGGGTGAAACCCGGCGCGAAGAACCGTTGGCGCAGCCTTCAGCCGACGTTTCGTCTGAAATCGGCGTTAAAACAGAATCTTACGCGACTTCGGGTCTCGCATCGCTACCTGTTTCGTCGATTGAACCGCTGCCCGGCCAGCCTCGCAAGCATTTCGACGAGGCTGCTCTCGACGAGCTCGCTGCCTCGATTGCCACGCGCGGAGTGATCCAGCCGGTGATCGTGCGCCCGCGTGGTGCAGGGCGTTACCAGCTGGTGGCGGGCGAGCGCCGCTGGCGCGCAGCGCAGAAGGCGCGGCTCCACGAAATTCCGGCGCTGGTGCGCGAACTAGACGAGCGCGAAGTTATGGCGCTCGCGCTGATCGAGAATATCCAGCGCGAGGATCTCAATCCGGTCGAGGAAGCGCGTGCCTACCAGCGGCTGAGCGATGACGAAGGGCTGACCCAGGCCGATATCGCGCGCATGGTCGAAAAGTCGCGCAGCCACGTCGCAAACCTCCAGCGCCTGCTGGCACTGCCCGATGCGGTGCTCGACCTGGTCGAGCAAGGCACGCTGTCGATGGGGCATGCGCGTGCGTTGATCGGGAATGACGACGCGATCGCGCTCGCGAAGCAGGCGGTGCGCGACAATCTCTCGGTGCGCGAAGTCGAGCAACTCGTCCGCGGCGATGCGGCGCCCAAACTACGCAAATCGGCAAAACGCAACACGCGCGATCCGGCCAAGGATGCCGATATCGCTGCGGTGCAGGCGCATCTCGAGGAATTCCTGGGCCTGACGGTGCGGATCAAGACTGAAACCGATCCGCGCAAGGGGGCGGTAACGATTCGCTATCGCACGCTCGACCAGCTCGATTTGATCTGCCAGCGACTAACCGGCGGAGATATCTAGCCCGCGAGCAAGTCGCGCCGCGCGACTTTCCGCACAAAGGCGTGGGCAAGAAGTTGCGCCGCGCAACTTGATGCAAAGCAAACAACTGAATTTTCGTGTGAATTTCCGGCGCGACTAGATTCGCGATGCGAGAAGTTCAGCCAACGCTTCGATTCCCGCTGCATCGTCGGCGGTGAATCGTGCGGGGGCCGGGCTGTCGAGATCGATCACAGCCACAACTTCGCCATTGCGCTTCACCGGCACCACCAGTTCCGATCGGCTCGCCGCGTCGCAAGCGATATGTCCGGGGAAGGCGTGGACGTCTTCGACCAATTGCGTTTCGCCCGATGCCGCCGCTGCGCCGCAAACGCCCCTGCCCAGCGGGATGCGGATGCAGGCTGGGCGGCCAACGAAGGGGCCTAGCACCAGTTCCTCGCCAGTGCCGGTTTCGACCATGCGATAAAAGCCCGCCCAGTTGAGATCGGGCAGGAATTCCCACACCAGCGCAGCGACATTGGCCATATTGGCCACGCCGTCGCTTTCGCCCTGGGTCAGGGCATCGGCAGCATCGCACAATTGGCGATAGCGCTCTGCGGGTTCGAGCGCAGGATCGGGGCGAAAATCATACATCGTGCCGTGCGATCTAGTGCCGCGCGCGACGAAGGCAAGCCCGGCGCGTGAAAGAGGGAGATTGCGGCGCCCCTTCGGCTAGCCTATTCCTTTGCGCCATGAGCACAACTCGCAAGATACTGATCGCCCTTCTCGTTATCATCCTGCTGCTGGGAGCCGCCATCTGGTGGCTGGCGCGCGGCGACACTGCGACCCTATCGGTCGACGAAGTTGCAGGCACCGATCCCACGCTGGAGCAGCCCAAGGCCGAATCCTTCCCAACAGTTCGCATTGCCAAACCGGTCGGCTGGGCCGAGGGCGAAGCGCCCGAAGCCGCCGAAGGGCTGGCGGTTGCGCGTTTCGCCGAAGGACTCGATCACCCGCGTGTGTTGCAGGCGCTGCCCAATGGCGACGTGCTCGCGGCACTGGCGCGTTCACCCAAGAGCGATGACGACGGCGGCATCATGGGTTGGATCGCCGACCTGCTGATGAGCCGTGCCGGGGCAACCGGCGACTCACCCAACCAAATCGTGCTGCTGCGCGATGCGGATGGCGATGGCACCGCGGAAGTGAAGCAAGTGATCCTCGACGAAGCGGGCGGGCTCGATTCGCCTTCGGGGATGGGCTGGCATGACGGCACGCTCTATGTCGCCAACCACGATGAAGTGCTTGCCTATCCTTACGAACTTGGCACGCTCAAGGTCACCGGCAAGGCGCGCAAGCTGATGGACCTGCCGCCGGGCGGCGGCCACTGGATGCGCAATCTCGAACTCAACCCCGAAAGCACGCTACTCTATGTTGCGGTCGGTTCGGTCTCGAACATTGGCGAGAGCGGGATGGAGGTCGAGCAGGGCCGCGCGATGATCTGGGAATATGACCTGACGACCAATCGCCAGCGCCAATTCGCGGTCGGGCTGCGCAATCCCAACGGCCTCGCCTGGAGCCCCTGGTCGGGCGAGCTGTGGACCACTGTGAACGAGCGCGACATGCTCGGCAGCGATCTCGTGCCCGATTACCTCACCAATGTGCCCGTGGGTGCGCAATATGGCTGGCCGTGGGTATACTGGAAGGACAATCTCGACGAACGGGTCAAGGCGCCGCGCCCGGCCTATCTGGTCGAATATGCGCGCAAGCCCGAATATGCGCTTGGCCCGCACGTCGCCGCGCTTGGGCTGGTCTTCACGCAGGAAGGCCACTTGATGGGCGATAAATTCGCCAGCGGGGCCTTTATTGCGCGTCACGGCTCGTGGAACCGCAAGCCGGCCTCGGGCTATGACGTGGTTTATGTCGCCTTCGATGCGCGCGGCAATCCGCAGGGCAAGCCCGTTCCGCTGCTGACCGGCTTCTTCAAGGGCGACGGCACCACGCATGGCCGGCCGACCTGGGTCGAATGGGCGGGCGACGGCGCGCTGCTGGTGAGCGACGACACGGCTGGTATCATCTGGCGGGTCAATGCGCCGGGCGCGCAGCCCGGCAAGGGCATCGAGCGGGTGCGCTCGGCTCCGCTCCGCCCGCAACGCGAGCTATCGGGTGATCCGCAGGCTGTTTTCACCGGCGAGGAGCTGGAACGCATCGTCCCGGTGCAATAGGGCGCGAAGTCGCGACGTCAGATTGCTTTCCCGGCCCGACCGGCCAGCTCGACCACGAATTGCCAGGCGCTGCGCCCTGACAGCGGGCCGCGTTCGCGCGACCAGCTGAGCGCATCCTCGGGCGACCATTCAACACCCAGTGACGTGGCATGGGCTGCGACGATCGAAAGGAACTCGTCCTGCGAGCAGGGGTGGAACCCCAGTCGCAGGCCGAAACGGTCGGCCAGCGCGAGCGAATCGTCCATCCGGTCGCGTTCCTGCAGCGGATCGGCCTGGTCCTCGCTGCTCCGTGCAAGGATGGCGCGATGGTTGGAGGTCACCGCCAGCCGCACATTGGCGGGGCGCGGCGCAAGGCTGCCCTCGAGCGCGCTGCGCAAATGCCGCATGGTCTGGTCGGACGAATGGTCGAAGGCGAGATCGTCAAGAAACAGGATGAAGCGCCGCTCGAGATGGCCGATCGCGGCGAACAGTTCGGGCAGGGCATCGAGGCTGGCGGGATCGAGCTCGACCAGCGCCAGCCGGGCACCGGCTTCCTCCTGTTCGGCGGCGACGCAGGCACGCAGCAGCGCAGATTTGCCCATGCCGCGTGCGCCCCACAGCAGCATGTCATGCGCGGCATGGCCCTGCGCATGGCGCCGCACGTTCTCGCGTACCGCGATTTTCTGCCGGTCGATCGCCTTGAGCCGGTCGAGCGGCAACGCATCGAGTTGCGCTACTGCGCGAACCCGGCCTGCGCTCCAGACATAGCCCGCATGGCCGAGCCAGTCGGCGTTGTCCTGCGCGGGCGGGGCCAACCGTTCAAGCGCCTCGGCAATGCGTGCCAGCGGATCGCCCTGGTCGGCCATGCCGCGCTCTAGCTCGCGAGCGCTTCGGCAGAGAGGCTGTAGAGCAGCCCTGCCCCTGCGGTGGCTGACGTCTTGAGGCCGCTTGCCTCCGGCACGATTCGATCAAGGAAGAAGCGCGTCGTGACTGGCTTGGTCGCGGCCAGCGTGGGGGCTGCGCCCGCCGCAATCGCCTGCGCCTGCTTCGCCAGCTGCCAGCCTGCGACTGCGACCGCGAGCATGGTGCAGAAGGGCACACTGCCCGCGAGCCTGTCGTCGAGGCTCGCTTCGCTCGCCATCCATGTGGCGATCGCACGGCAATCCTCCGCCAATGCGCGCAGCGCGGGCTCCTCGCCAGCGTCGCGGATAATGTCGGCGATCAGCGCCTCGACCACGCCACCCTGCTCGAGCCCGAGCTTGCGCGTGACGAGATCGGCTGCCTGGATGCCATTGGTGCCTTCGTAGATCGGGGCGATCTTCGAATCGCGCCAATGCTGTGCGGCGCCGGTTTCCTCGATGAAGCCCATCCCGCCGTGCACCTGCACTCCGATCCCGGAGACTTCGACCCCGACATCGGTGCCCCAGGCCTTGACCAGCGGCACCAGCACTTCGGCGCGCTGCCCCGCGGCGAGATTGCCCAGCGTGCCGCGATCGACCTGCCCCGCGCAATAATAGAGCAGCGCGCGCGCGCCTTCGGTCAGCGCCTTCATGCGCAGCAGCATGCGCCGCACATCGGGATGCTCGATGATCGCGACAGGCGATTTGTCGGGCGAACCGGCGCGGGCCGACTGCACGCGGTCGCGCGCATAGGCGAGCGCCTGCTGCGTCGCTCGCTCGCCGATCTGCACGCCCTGGTTGCCGACATTGATGCGCGCGTTGTTCATCATTGTGAACATCGCCATCAGCCCGCGATTGGGCTCGCCGACCAATTCGCCCACGCATTCGCCATTGTCGCCATAGGACATGACGCAAGTGGGCGAAGCGTTGATGCCCAGCTTGTGCTCAAGGCTGACGCAGCGAAGGTCGTTCTTCGGGCCAAGCGAGCCGTCGTCCTTCACATGGTATTTGGGCACAAGGAACAGCGAGATCCCGCGCGTGCCTTCGGGTGCGTCGGGCAAACGCGCCAGCACGAGATGGACGATGTTCTCGGCCAGCTCATGTTCGCCCCAGGTGATGTAGATCTTCTGGCCCTGGATCAGGTATTTGCCTGCGTGCTCGCCCTGTTCGATCGGCGTTGCTGTGGCGCGCAGTGCGCCGACGTCCGAACCCGCCTGCGGCTCGGTGAGATTCATCGTGCCCGACCATTTGCCGCTGACGAGGTCGGGAAGGTACTTCGCCTTCTGCGCGTCCGAGCCGTGATGTTCGAGCGCTTCGATCGCGCCCACGCTCAGCATCGGCAGCAGGTTGAACGCCATGTTCGCGCTGCCGAGGTTCTCGAGCACGTTGCAGGCGAGCGTGAAGGGCAGGCCTTGCCCGCCGAATTCCACCGGCGATGCGATCGCATTCCAGCCCTGCTCGACATAGGCGGCGTAGGCTTCGGCGAAACCGTCGGGCAGGCGCACCACGCCATTCTCGAGCTTCGCGCCTTCGAGGTCGCCAATGCGGTTCAGCGGCGCGAATTCGCCCGCTGCGAATTGCCCCACGCCTTCGACGATCGCTTCGACCAGATCGGGCTCGGCTGCGGCGAAGCGCTCGCTCTGCGCGAGCTCGTCGATCCCGGCGTTGACGCGGATGGCAAGCAGCTGGTCCTGGGTGGGCGGCGTATAGGGAGTCACGTCGGTCGAATCCTTGTCTCGCAGCAAAAAACTTGGCTTTGCGCGTCCCCACCTATAGCGGGCGGGCATGACCGGCAAGAACGCTACGGAAGTGATAGCTGCGGACGCAGCGGGAATCGCGCGAGCGGCGACGATTCTTGCCGGGGGCGGGCTGGTCGCGGTGCCGACCGAGACGGTCTATGGACTCGCGGCGCGCGCCGACAGCCCCGAAGCGGTGGCCCGGATATATGCCGCGAAAGGCAGGCCCGATTTCAACCCGCTGATCGTGCATGTCCGCGATGTGGAGCAGGCGCAGCGATACGCGCAGCTTTCGGGTGTCGCGCTGGATGTGGCGGGGGGCGAGTGGCCGGGGCCGCTGACGCTGGTCCTTCCGCTGCGCGCTGATGCGGGCTTGGCACCGGCCGTGAGTGCTGGGCTGCCGACCGTCGCCTTGCGGTGCCCGGCGCATCCGGTGATGCGCCATTTGCTCGAACAGGTCGATTTCCCGCTGGCGGCCCCTTCGGCCAATAGCAGCGGATTTATCAGCCCGACGCGGCCCGAGCATGTGCTGGCCTCGCTCGATGGAAGGATCGAGATGGTGCTCGATGGCGGCCCCTGTGCGGCCGGTGTCGAATCGACCATCATTGCGATCCGCGAGGATGGCAGTTGGGACGAGCTGCGGCCCGGCCCGGTGGATGTCGAGACCCTGCGCGCGCGATATGGCGGCGCGCGAAACAAAATTGGCGGGGAGACTCCCGCCGGAAGTATTGAAGCGCGTATTGAATCTCCGGGCCAGCTAGCCAGCCACTATGCTCCTGGAAAACCCGTGCGGCTGGGCGCGCTCGATGCCGAAGCTGGCGAATTCCTGATCGGCTTTGGCGATGTGGCGGGCGATTGCACCCTTTCCGCGGCGGGCGAATTGGATGAAGCCGCCGCACGGCTCTACGATTGCTTGCATCTTGCCGCGGCCAGCGAGCACTCACGCATTGCCGTGGCGCCGGTTCCTGAACGCGGGATCGGCAAGGCGATCAACGACCGACTGCGGCGCGCCGCAGCCTGATTCTGCCCGCTCAACGCTCGGGAGATGCGGCCAGCCCGGGGTTGTTGCGCAGCAGGATCTGGATTTCCGAGTAGGTTTCCTTCGCCTCGAAGCAGGCGCGATCATTGCCTTCGCGGCATTTCTCCAGCTGTCGATCATAGCGCCGCTCGAACTGGCGCAACTCTTCCTCGCGTTCACGCATTTCGCGTCCGCGCTTCTCGTCGGCTTCGGACTGGCTGGTGGTGGCAAGGTCGACTCGCTTGCTTGCAACCTTGACGGGTGCGGTCACGACGTCAGCGGCGGCGCGAACCACGCAGCCGCCAAGGAAAAGGGAAGACAGGGCGAGAGCAAGGAAGGGAAGGCCGCGCATGGGCTGGATGTCCCACACGCGGCCATTGCTTGTCCAGCGGCACGCGATGAAGCGCGCCGAATTGCCTTCGGTTATTCGGCTGGGGCGGCCTCTTCAGCACCCGGCTCGCACTTGAGCGTGCCCGAACCCATTGCGTTGATCTCGCAGGTGGCGCGCCCGATCACTCGCACATCGCCCGAGCCCATGATGCTTGCTTCGACTTTGCCGTCGGATGCAAAGCTGGCCGAGCCCGAACCCGCGACCGTGATATCGGCGCTCTCGACCTTGAGACTCGCCATGTCGGCTTTGCCCGAACCGAGAATGTTGAGGCCGAGCGTCGTCGCCGTACCGGCGGTCGTGAAAGTGCCTGCGCCCGCGATGGTGACATCGGCTTTGGTCGCTGAAAGCGCCGCCACGGAAAGGTCGCCCGATCCGGCGATGGTTACATCGGCAGTGTCCGCCATGGCAGCCGCCTCGACCTTGCCCGAACCGGCGATCACGATTTCCTTCGGCGCAGGCATCGTCACGCGCACGATCGCCGTGCCGCTGTGATCCCATTTGCCGTTCTTGCGCATCACGGCGAGCGCGCCGTCCTTGAGCGAGAAGCGGAGCAATTCGGTCGTTTCGCTGTCGCCTTCGACATCGATGTCGAGCGTGTCGCCTTCGCTCAGCACCACCGTGTCGGGGCCGGCCAGGATCAACTCGGTCGGGGCATCGCCCGACATGTCGAGCTCGGCCAGCGGCACGCCTTCCTCGCCATTGATTTCGATATTCATGTCATTGCAGCCAGCCACCGCCGCAGAAAGGGCGATTGCCGCAACGGGCGCCAGGCGCTTGATCAGCTTGTTCAGCATGGGTTCCTCCACCACATAATCCGTATTGCCCATGTAATACAGTATGGGACCCACATCAACCGCCCATGCGAAAAGGGCCGCCCTTTCGGGCAGCCCTTCGTCGAATTCGGAATGTCGCCGGTCGATCAGGCGTCTTCGGTGTTCTCGTAATATTGCGGCGCGTGCTTGCGCAGCACATCGAGAATCTTGCCGAGCGCGGTCGGTTCGTCGGTTTCTTCCATCGCCGCGAGTTCGCGTGCGAGGCGGCTCGAGGCCGCTTCGAAGATCTGGCGTTCCGAATAGCTCTGCTCGGGCTGGTCTTCGGGGCGGAACAGGTCGCGCGTCACTTCGGCGATCGACACCAGGTCGCCGGAATTGATCTTCGCTTCATACTCCTGCGCGCGGCGCGACCACATGGTGCGCTTGACCTTGGGCTTGCCCTTGAGCGTTTCCATCGCTTCCTTGAGCGTCTTGTCGCTCGACAGCTTGCGCATGCCGATCGCTTCGACCTTGTTGGTGGGCACGCGCAGCGTCATCCGCTCTTTCTCGAAGCGCAGCACATACAGCTCAAGCTGCATGCCGGCGATTTCCTCGTTCTGGAGCTCGACCACGCGGCCAACGCCGTGCTTGGGATAGACCACATAATCGCCGACGGTGAAGGCAGGAGCCTTGCTTGCCATGCACAATCCTTTCTTTGGACGAGGCCATCGATGGACAGTCGAGGGGACCCTTTCGGGCCTGCAAAGGCAGGCGCCGCGTGCCACCAGCTATCCGAGAATTTGGCCTTGCCTTTCTCTGCTACAACCCGGGCGCCAGGACCAATCCGGCGCGCTTGATCGATTATATAGCACACCCGCAACAAAATTGCGAGTCGCAAGCGCAATCGCCCTGAAAGCTATCGAAAGCGGTCGCGAGAGGCTCGATCCGAAGATGTATCAGCGCACGCCCCGCAGGACGGCGGGCCCGACTCAGTCGCCTTCGCCCGGCTCGGCCGAGAAGTACTTCTCGAACTTGCCTTCCTCGCCCTTGTGGTCGTCGGCGTCGGCCGGCGGTTCCTTCTGGCTGGTGATATTGGGCCATTCGGCCGAATATTTGGCATTGAGCTCGAGCCACTTTTCGAGGCCGTCCTCGGTATCGGGCAGGATCGCCTCGGCCGGGCATTCGGGCTCGCACACACCGCAGTCGATGCATTCGGAGGGGTTGATGACCAGCATCGTCTCACCCTCGTAGAAGCAGTCGACCGGACATACTTCGACACAGTCGGTATATTTGCACCGGATGCAGGCGTCGGTGACGACATAGGTCATGTGGCGGAATCCCCTTGCGTATCGCGTGTTTCGTCCGCTGCTATCGCGCTTTCTCCGCTTCGGTCAAGCTCGCGATAATGCGAACGCGCCATTCCCGGCGGGCCGCGCCGGTCCGGCAGGGAAAGAACCTCCACGATCCGCACCTGGTTCCCATGCGGGAAGGTGAGCACGTCGCCCGGATGCACGTCCTCGCTGCCGCGCCGCACATGCACGCCGTTGACCCGCATGTGCCCTTCGGCAATCATCGCCTGTGCGCGGCTGCGCGTCCGGGCGAAGCGCAGATAGACCAGCAGCCGGTCCATCCGCATCGCCTCGCCCATCAGCCGAGCAGTTCCTTGAGCGCGTCGAAGGCACCGCCGGCGCGTGCCGGGCCATGCTGGCTTTCACGCGGCTTTCCGCCTTTCGCGGCTGGTTTTCCCTTGCCACCTCCCTTGCCGTGGCACTTGTGGCCCGGCTTGCCATGCCTTTGCTTGGCTGCGGGCGCACCGCGCTCGTTCCGATCGTTGCGCTCGCCAGGGCGGCGCGGGCGCCAGCCCCACATGTCGGGCGCGGGCGGCCCGAATGCGCCTTCAGCCAGCGCGCGGGCGCCCTGCCGCTTGAACCCGGCACTGCCGAGCAGGCGCGGGATATTGCCCGCTTCAAGCCCGATCGAGATCGGGAGCGAAAGGTCGATCGCGAATTGCGAAGGCGGTTTGGCTTTGCCCCCTGCCCCGGTTGCCTTTGCGCGCGCATCGAAAGCGGCGCGCAGGATTTTTTCGGCCAGGTCGACGCGGATCGCCTGGCTGCCCGCCGGTCGATAGCCCGCGGGCAAGTGCCGCTGCTCGCCGATCACGGGCAGCATGGCCTCTTCAAGCGGCCGGCGGTCGATCCCCAGCGCATGAAGCAACCGGCGCGGGGCGGGCTTGAGCAGCGCGGGCACGAAAATGTCGAGCGCGCCGAACGTAACGCCGAGCTTGCGCAGGTAGGGCCGCAATTCCTTGGGCAAATGCTGCAACCCGGCATCCTCGCGGCTGACGCTGCCATGGCCTGCGATCACCGTGTGGAGCAGTGCGCGCGCTTCGGAACCCGCCGCCGGATCGTGCGCCGCCGCCGCAAGCGTGCGGAGCGGCGCGAGCGGTTCAAGCTGAGCTTCAAGCCAGTCGAGCAGCGCCGCTTCGAATTGCTTGCGCTCGAGTTCGGGCAAGAGCGCAAGCTCGCGCACCGGCACAAGGCGCGGCTTGCCGAAATCGTCAGGCAGTTCGACTTGGGCGAGCCGGTGGCCGTTCCACTGGATCGCGCCTTCGGACAGTTCGAGTTCGCCAAGCCCTTCGGAGGCGACCCATTGCGCGCGCTGCGTCAACAAGGCCGGCAGGGCCTTCTCGCCTGCTGCGAGCAGCATCTTGCGGTCCGCCACGGTGGCGTCCGGCGCGACCACGAAGCGGAATCCCTCGAGCTTTCCGATCGGTTCGCCATCGACAGTCAGCGCGCCATCGGGCGCGAGTTCGACCGGCAGGCCGCTGCGATCCTGGCCCAGCGATTTCATCAAAAGCGAAGTCCTCCGGTTTACAAATCTCTCGGTCAGCCGCGCATGCAGCGCGTCCGACAGTTTCGCCTCGGCTGCGCGAGCGCGCGCGAACATCTCGTCGCGCGCCAATACCCAGTCGGGGCGCTGGCAGATATAGGCCCAGGAACGCACCGCGGCTATCCGGCCTTGCAGCGTGTCGATATCGCCTTGCGTCCGGTCGAGTTCGGCAATGCGCGCGGCGACGTAGTCCGCCCCGAGATAGCCTTCGCAAAGGTCTTGCCATAGCCGCGCAACGAAGCGCGCGTGCTGCTCTGTGCCGACCGCGCGGAAATCGGGCAGCGAGCAGGCCTCCCAGAAGCGCCGTACCAATCCCGCACCCTTGATGCTTTGCGCCAGCGGTTCCTCGGCCAGCCGTTTGAGCACGGCCAGGTCGATTGCTTCGGGTGCTGCGCGCAGTTGCGGTTCGTCTGGCGGCGCTTCAAGGTCGCCGACCAGCGTGGCGAGATCGTCAAAGCGCGGTTCGGCTTCGCGCCAGAACAGATGCGTCAGCGGCGCGAAGCGATGCTCCTCGATCGCGTAGACTTCTTCATCGGTGAACTCGGGCGGCGAAGCCGTGCTGCCGCGCATGCCCGAAACCGTGCCGAAGGTGCCGTCGCGTTGGTGTCGACCCGCGCGACCGGCGATCTGCCCCATCTCGGCGGGCGTCAGCCGCCGCTGGCGCCTCCCGTCGAACTTGGAGAGCGATGCGAAAGCGACATGGTCGAGGTCGAGATTGAGCCCCATGCCGATCGCATCGGTGGCGACGATGTAGTCGACCTCGCCGTTCTGGAAAAGTTCGACCTGCTTGTTGCGCGTTTCCGGCGACAGCGCGCCCATCACCACTGCCGCCCCGCCGCGAAAGCGCCGCAGCGCTTCGGCCATGGCGTAAACCTGCTCGACGCTGAAAGCGACCACTGCGCTGCGCGGCGGCAGGCGCGACAGCTTGCAGCTTCCCGCATGGCTCAGGGTCGAGAAACGCGGGCGCCCGACCAGCTCGGCGCGCGGCACCAGCGCCTTGACCATCGGTTCGAGCGTAGAAGACCCGAGGATCATCGTCTCTTCGCGGCCGCGGGCATTGAGCAGCCGGTCGGTAAAGATATGCCCGCGTTCCGGATCGGCGGCGAGTTGCGCCTCGTCCAGCGCTACAAAGGCATGGCCACCGCCGAGCCGGTCCATCGCTTCGACCGTGCAGCAAAAATAGCGGGCGTCGGGCGGTTCGATCCGTTCCTCGCCGGTGATCAAGGCCACCATCTTGTCGCCCTTGATCGCGCGGACCCGGTCGAACACTTCGCGCGCAAGCAGCCGCAGCGGAAAGCCGATCATCCCGCTCGAATGGCCGCACATGCGCTCGATCGCGAGATGGGTCTTGCCGGTATTGGTCGGGCCCAGGACCGCCTTGATCGTGCCGTCGCTCACAATCGCGTTTGTGGCACCGCGCCGCGCCCCCCGCAACCGCGCGGCACGCCGCTCGGGGCGCTTCTCAACATTTCGCCGCTTGGCGGACTCGCTTGATCGCGCATTAAGCCAGCATTTACTTTGATCGGCGAAAAAAATGGGCCATTGAGCGCGTTGCACCATGGGGTTCGCAGGGCGCGAGGGAGTTGGGGCTTTGGAGCAATTGCGCGAATTGCCGGGCGAGACCGCGCCAGCGATCGAGGAACCGTTCCTCGATTTCGGCGACGTTCCGCCTGCTCGCAGCGCATCGGCCAGCGATTCCCCCGCCCCCGGCAAGATCGTGCTCAAGCGCGTGGAGGACTGGCGCGCGCGCTTCGACGAATGGCGCAACGAAGCCTCGCGACGGTTCGAGGGGATCGATATCGCGCCAGATCTGGCGGAGGACATCGGCAGCCGCCGCTGGTTCCGCGGGCTCGGCACCATGCTGGGGCTGAGCGCAGTCGCGCTGGCGCTATGGCCCGATTTCGCCCCGCTCGAAGCACGGCCCGCAATGGCGATCGACCAGACCGCGCGCGACGAATTCCGCAGCCAGATGATCCTGCCGTTGGCGCTTGGAGCTGACAGCGGGCGGCAAATGGGTGCCGGGCCGCGCGTGATTCCGCTCGCTTCGGCCCCGGAGCGCCCGCAGGTCGAGCTGGTTGCCACGCTGTCGCGCGGCGACAGTTTCGAGCGCATGCTGCAACGCGCCGGCGTGGGGCCGAGCGATGCCGCGCGGGTGCAGGAACTGATTGCGGGAGAAATGCCACTCGACCAGATCGAGCCCGGCACCACGATCGATATCACGCTGGGCCGCCGCCCGGCTCCAGGCGCTGCCCGCCCGCTCGACGACCTTTCCTTCCGCGCCCGCTTCGATCTCGAGCTCGAAGTGCTCAACGACAATGGCAATCTGTCGCTGCGTCGCAACGTGATCCGCGTGGACGACACGCCGCTGCGGATTCGCGGCACAGTGGGCCAGAGCCTCTATCGTTCGGCCCGTGCGGCGGGTGCGCCGTCCAGCGCGGTTCAGGAATTCATCAAGGCGCTCGACGGGCAGATCGACCTTGAACGCAGCGTGCGAGCCACCGACGAGTTCGACATCATTGTCGCCTATCGCCGCGCCGCGACGGGCGAACGACAGGCGGGCAAGGTGCTTTATGCCGGGATCGACCGCGACGGAAAGCCCAAGACCCAGCTGATGCGCTGGGGGCAAGATGGCAATTTCTTCGAGGCTTCGGGTGTAGGCGAACAGCGCGGCGGTATGGTCTCGCCAGTGCCAGGCCGCCTCACTTCTGGGTATGGCATGCGCCGCCACCCGATCCTCGGCTATCGCCGGATGCACTCGGGCGTCGATTTCAGCGCGCGCTATGGCACGCCGATCGTTGCGGTTACCGATGGCCGGGTGGCCGCGGCGGGCCGCATGGGCGGCTGCGGCATCGCGGTGCGGCTGAGCCATGGCAACGGCCTGTCGACCCGTTATTGCCACATGAGCCGGATGGCAGTGAATTCGGGCCAGCAGGTCCGCCGTGGGCAAGTAATCGGCTATGTCGGCTCGACCGGGCTCTCGACCGGTGCGCACCTCCATTACGAGATGTATCGCAATGGCCGCGCGGTTGATCCGCGCACGGTCAATTTCGTCACTCGCGCGCAGCTCGAAGGGCGCGAACTGATGAGCTTCCGCGCCGCATTGTCCGAACTCAAGATGATCGAACCGGGTGCCGCGCTCGAAGATCTTGAGCTGCAACCGAGCGAGATTGCAGCGCCCAAACGCGAAATCGAGAAGATCGACAACAAGCGGAAGATCGGCTGAACGCCAGCACCCGATTGCGCCCCCTGCAATTATCCGGCAACACGCGCGGATGAGCGTATCCTATCCCAATTTGCGCATGCGCCGCACCCGCGCCAGCCAATGGAGCCGCGCGCTCCATCGCGAGAACATTCTTACTCCGGCAGACCTGATCTGGCCGCTGTTCGTGACTTCGGGGGCGGGCGTGGAAGAGCCGATCGCCACACTGCCCGGAGTATCGCGCTGGTCGGTCGACGGGATTGCGCAGCGCGCGAAGGAAGCGGCGGCGATGGGCATTCCCTGTGTCGCGCTGTTCCCCAATACGCCCGCCGACAGGCGCAGCGACGATGGCGCCGAAGCGCTGAACCCTGACAATCTGATGTGCCAGGCGATCAAGGCGATCCGCGATGCCTGCGGCAGCGATATCGGCATCCTCACAGATGTCGCGCTCGATCCCTACACCAGCCACGGGCAGGACGGGCTCGTCGACGATGGCGGCTATGTCGTGAACGACGATACCGTCGCGGTGCTGGTCGACCAGGCGCTCAACCAGGCCGAAGCCGGGGCGGACATCATCGCTCCGTCGGACATGATGGATGGCCGCGTGCGCGCGATTCGCATGGCGCTCGAAATGAACGGTCACCCCAACGTCCAGATCATGAGCTATGCCGCGAAATACGCCAGCGCCTTTTACGGGCCGTTCCGCGATGCGGTGGGTTCGCGCGGGCTGCTGAAGGGCGACAAGAAGACCTACCAGATGGATCCCGCCAATGGCGATGAGGCACTGCGTGAAGTGGCGCTCGACATTGCCGAGGGTGCCGACAGCGTGATGGTGAAGCCGGGGCTGCCCTATCTCGACATCGTGCGGCGCGTGAAGGAGCGCTTCGAAGTGCCGGTCTTCGCCTACCAGGTCTCCGGCGAATACGCGATGATTGAGGCGGCGGTGGCTGCAGGCGCAGGCGATCGCGATGCGCTGGTGCTCGAAACGTTGCTTGCGTTCAAGCGGGCGGGCTGCAGCGGCGTGCTGAGCTACCACGCCTTTCATGCGGCGCGCCTGCTTGGCGGGTGAATCCGATGGCGGAATTTCGGCACGAAACCGAGCGGCTGGTGCTGCGCGACTGGCGCGATGCGGATTGGGCGGAGTTCTTCCGGGTGACCAATACCCCGGCGGTGATGGGCTGGCTCGGCGGCGTGTTGGACGAAGCGGGCAAGGAGGCAACCCGCGCCCGGGTGGAAAGCTGCGCTGCAAGCAACGGTTTCTGCTTCTGGGCCATTGAGCGCAAGGACGACGCTGCGCTGCTGGGCTTTTGCGGGCTCAAGCGTGCCAACGCGCCCGGCTCTACGGTTATCGACAAAATGGAGGTTGGCTGGCGGCTGCGCGAGGATGCCTGGGGCAAAGGCTATGCCAAGGAGGCAGCGATCGCTGCAATCGATGCCGGGTTCGATCGCTTCCATGCCGATGAGATCGTAGCATTGACGGTTATCGACAATGAAGCGAGCTGGGGACTGATGAAGCGGCTGGGCATGCGGCGGCGCGCAGAGCTCGACTATCCCGATGCGCGCTACGATCCGCCTTGGCGCGATACGATCGTCTATTCCATCGACCGCCCAGCATGGGAGAAGCAGCGTGGGTGATATTGTGATCGAGACCGAGCGACTGGTGCTGCGCCGGATCGACGAAAGCGATGCCGAGCTGCAATTCCGCGTGCTCAACACGCCGACCGTGATGGAACATCTCGGCGGAGTAAAGGAACTGCACGAGATCGAAGCCAAGCACGCCAAATCGATGGCATGGTTCGCGCAGCGCGGGTTCGGCTTCATGATGATGATTGAAAAATCCAGCGGCGAGCTGGTCGGCCATTGCGGGATGAAGCTGGTCGACAATCCGCTCGCCCCAAATCAGGGCGATCACGAGATAGGCTGGCTCGTGCGCGAGGATCGCTGGCGCCACGGCTATGCCAATGAAGCGATGCGCGCGGTGATCGACTGGGCCTTTGCAACGATCGGCGTGCCCCACCTCGTGGCGCTTGCCTGCGACCGGAACGTGCCGAGCTGGCGCTTCATGGAGAAGCTGGGGATGGAGCGGCGGCGCGATCTCGATTTCGACGATCCCGCTTATGACCCGCAGGACAACCCGACTATCCAGTATATGCTGACACGCGAGCAATGGGAGCAAGCGCAATGACCGCAAGGCCAGGAGTCAACATCGTCCCGATCCATGGCAAGTCCCCGCAGATCCACGACAGTGCCTTCATCGCACCCGGCTGCACCATCATTGGCGATGTTACGATCGGGGCGGAAAGCTCGATCTGGTACAATTGCGTTTTGCGCGCCGATGTCAGCCGGATCGTGATCGGCGAACGCAGCAATGTGCAGGACGGCAGCATCCTGCATTGCGACCCGCCGCGCCCGGGCGACCCGGACGGTTCGCCGCTGATCATCGGCGACGATGTGCTGATTGGCCACATGGCGATGATCCATGGCTGCACGATCCACGATCGCGGGTTCGTGGGTCTGGGAGCGATTGCGATGAACAAATCGGTGATCGGAAGCGATGCGATGCTTGCTGCCGGCGCGATGCTCACCGAAGGCAAGGTGATGGAGCCGCGCATGCTGTGGGCGGGGCGCCCGGCCAAGCCGCTGCGCGAACTCAACGATGCCGCGATCGCGGGGATGCGGATGGGCACCGCGCATTATGTCGAGAACGGCCGTGCCCATGCCGCGGCGGTAGCCGCCGCTTTGGGCGACCCGGCCTAGGGGTGGCGCGGCCGCGCGCCGAATTGCCGCCGCCAGAGGCGGTGCACGCATTGATCGACGGTGAAGGGCGGCTGGCGCTGCGGGTGACGCCCGGCGCGCGCAGCGAAGCGATGTCGATCGACGGTGGCCAGCTGCTGGTCAAGGTGCGCGCCAGGCCGCAAGACGGGGCGGCCAATCAGGCGGTGCTGGAACTGCTCGCCAGGGCCCTCGATATCGCCCCGTCGCGAATCGAATTGCTGCGCGGCGCGAGCGCGCGGGAGAAGCTCTTCCGGATCGTCGCCTGGGCGAGCCCCCCATAGTCGGGCGAGATCGCCCGCCCGCCTCGGGGCATGAACGCTCAGGCCCGCCGCTCGGAGATCACTCTGTTTTGTCGCCTTTGCGGTACTTGTCGAACCAGGCAATAACCGCAGAGGTTCGCGCGGCTTGCTGGCTGGGCGACTGCGACAGATTGTTGTGGCTCGAATCAGGGGTAACCACCAGCATGGTGTCGACTCCGGCCAGCTTGAGCGCGCCGTAATATTGCTCGGCCTCGCTGCGCGGGGTGCGATAGTCGTCCGCGCCGACCAGGACCAGCGTCGGGGTCTTCACATTGCCCACAAGGCTCAGCGGCGATCGCGCCCAATAGCCCTGCGGGTCTTCCCACGGCAGCGCACCGAGCCAGTAGCGCCCGAAATAGGCGGTGCCGTCTGCCGTCAGCGAATGGCTGGTCCAGTTGATCACCGGCTTGTGCGAGGCTGCCGCCTTAAACCGGTTGGTCTTGCCGACCAGCCAGCTGGTCAGCACCCCACCGCCAGAGCCTCCGGTGACGTAAAGATCATTCGGATCGGCATAGCCTGCGGCAATCGCGGCATCGACCACGGCCATCAGCTCGTCGAAATTGCTGATCGGGTAATTGTCCTCGATCCGGTCGGCAAAGGCTTCGCCATAGCCGGTTGAGCCGCCCGGATTGCTGAACAGCACGGCATATCCCGCCGCGCCATAGAGCTGGTAATCCGCCGAAAACAGCGGGCCATAGGCGGCATAGGGGCCGCCGTGCATTTCAAGGATGGTCGGCACCTTGTCGCCCGGCTTGTATCCCGGCGGCAGCATGATCCACGCCGGGATCCTGGTGCCATCGGGCGCGGTGACTTCGAGTGCACGGGTTTCGCCGAGCTGCTTGCCCGAAAGCTTGAGTTCGTTGAGTGCGGTGAGCTGGCGCATCCCCGCCTTGGTCGTCACGCCGACGTCGGGCGGGCGCGTGCTGCTCGCGGTGGTGAAGGCCATCGTCCCGCCATCGCTCACCGACCATTCGCCGCCGGTATAGGGCAGCGCGTAATAGGTGCTGCCCAGCGCCGGTGCGAGCGGGGTGACTTGCCCGCTCAACGAAATGCGCGCGACGCGGTGTTCGCCATCGCTCTCATAGCTGGCGAACAAGCCGGCAGCGGTCCATTCGAGCCCGTCGAAGCTGCGGTCAAAATCCGCTGCGATCCGCCGCGCACCCGAACCGTCGGCATTCATCAGGTAGAGCCCGGTCTGGTCATAGGCATTGCCGAGATCGTCGAAGCCGAGATAGGCGATCTGCTTGCCGTCGGGCGAGAATTGCGCGCCGCCATCGGGCCCCTTGCGGCTGGTCAGCGCGGTGATTGCGCCGCTCGCGACATCGAGTGCGTAGATCTCCGACTGCAGCGGTTCGAGCTCCCAATCGGGATTGCGATTGGCGCTGAACAGCAAGGTCTTGCCATCGGGGCTCCATTCGACCGAGCCGCCATTGTCGTATGGGCCGAAGGTCAGCTGGCGGGGCGCGCCGCCGGTCGCCGCGACCAGGAAGAGCTGCGACGTGCCCGGCTGGACATAGCCGCCGCCGTCGTTGCGGAAGGTGATCTTGTCGATCACCTGCAGCGGCTTGCCCCATTCGGCGCCCTCGGGCTTGGCGGGGGGCTTGCCCAGGCTCGGCGGATCGGCCGGAACGCGCGCGGTATAGGCGATGCGGGTGCCATCCGGCGACCAGGCGATCGCGCCCGGCGCTTCGGGCAGCGCGGTGATATTGGCGCGCGCGCCGCTCGCCAGCCACAGCACATGCAGTTCCGGGCCGCCGCCGCTGGCGGTCGAGACATAGGCGATGCGGGTGCCATCGGGCGACCAGCGCGGCGAGCCGTGCGATCCTTCGCCTGTCACCAGCGGGGTCTGCGCGCCGCTGGCCACATCGACCAGCCAGATCGAGCTGACCGTGCGGTCGGTCATGATGTCATTGGTGCGCCGGACATAGGCGATCTGCTTGCCGTCGGGGCTGATGCGCGGATCGGCCGCGACCGTCAGGCCGAACAGGTCGTCGCCGGTGAAATGCGGGTTGGGCGCGGTGCCCTCCGCCGCGTCAGCCTGTCCGTCGGCCAGCGCCGGTGTAGCCAGTACGGCAGGGCTGGCGAGAACGAGCGCCAGCGCGGTAAGGCGAAATGCAGTCATGTGAACCCCCCTCAAAACAGCAATGCACCGGTCAATCATATCCCGGCGGCAAATGCTATGGGGAGGGAGCAGTGGGGACGCGAGAAGGGGCCACGCTTCGACGAAGCGCGGACCCCGCTCGACTGCTGGGAACTCGTCTGGCCTTCAGCCTTTGCTGTCGCCGCCGTCATTGCCCGAAGCTTCGGGCTTGGCGGTCGGCTTTTTCGGGGCAGGCTTCTTCTTCGCCGCGGTTTTCCGCTTCGGTTTGGCCTTGGGCGGAGCGGGCGTGATCTCGAAGCTGGGCTTGCCGTCCTTGATGCCGACATGCACTTCGCCACCATCGGCGAGCTTGCCGAACAGCAGCTCTTCGGCAAGCGGCTGCTTGACCCGTTCCTGGATCAGGCGCGCCATCGGGCGGGCACCATACAGCTTGTCATAGCCCTTGTCCGCCAGCCATTCGCGCGCATCCTTGTCGAACTGGATGTGCACGTTCTGCTCGGCCAGCTGGAGCTCAAGCTGGAGGATGAACTTGTCGACCACGCGCCCGACAGTGCTCTTGCCGAGATAGGCGAAGGGCACGATCGCATCGAGGCGGTTGCGGAACTCGGGGGTGAACATCTTCTTCACCGCTTCGTCGCCCGCATCCTCCTTGCTGACATCGCCGAAGCCGATGCCTTGCGTCGCCATTTGCGCTGCACCGGCATTGGTCGTCATGATCAGCACGACATTGCGGAAATCGACCGTCTTGCCATGGTGGTCGGTCAGGCGGCCGTTATCCATTACCTGCAGCAGGATATTGAACAGGTCGGGGTGCGCCTTCTCGATTTCGTCGAGCAGCAACACGCAATGCGGGTTCTGGTCGATCGCATCGGTCAACAAGCCGCCCTGATCGTAACCCACATAGCCCGGAGGCGCACCGATCAGCCGCGAAACGCTGTGGCGCTCCATATATTCGGACATGTCGAAGCGCTTGAGCTCGATCCCCATGATCGAGGCGAGCTGGCGCGCGACTTCGGTCTTGCCGACGCCGGTCGGGCCGGAAAACAGGAAACTGCCGATCGGCTTGTCGGGATCGCGCAGCCCGGCGCGGCTCAGCTTCATCGCTGTCGCAAGCCGCTGAATCGCTTCGTCCTGGCCGAACACAACATGCTTCAGGTCGCGTTCGAGGTTCTCCAGCGCCTTCTTGTCGTCGGTGCTGACCGATTTGGGCGGAATCCGCGCCATGGTCGCGATCACCGCTTCGATTTCCTTGGCGGTGATCTTCTTCTTGCGGCGACTGGGCGGCACCAGCATCTGCATCGCGCCGACCTCGTCGATCACGTCGATCGCCTTGTCGGGCAGCTTGCGGTCATTGATGTAGCGCGCCGACAGCTCGACCGCGGTCTTGATCGCGTCGGGCGTGTAAGTGACCTTGTGGTGCTTTTCGAAAGCGCTGCGCAGGCCCTTCAGGATCTTGATCGTGTCTTCGATGGTCGGTTCGTTGACGTCGATCTTCTGGAACCGGCGCAGCAGTGCGCGGTCCTTCTCGAAGTGGTTGCGGAATTCCTTGTAGGTGGTCGAACCGATGCAGCGGATCGCGCCCGAGGACAGCGCGGGCTTGAGCAGGTTCGAAGCGTCCATCGCCCCGCCGCTGGTCGCGCCTGCACCAATCACGGTGTGGATCTCGTCGATGAACAGGATCGCTTCTGGCATCTGTTCGAGTTCGTTGACGACCTGCTTGAGCCGCTCCTCGAAATCGCCGCGATAGCGTGTGCCTGCGAGCAGCGCGCCCATGTCGAGCGAATAGATCACCGCGTCGCGCAGCACCTCAGGTACATCGCCTTCAATGATCTTGCGCGCCAGCCCTTCGGCGATGGCGGTCTTGCCCACGCCGGGATCGCCGACATAGAGCGGGTTGTTCTTGCTGCGACGGCACAGGATCTGGATCGTGCGATCGACTTCAGGCCCGCGTCCGATCAGCGGATCGACCTTGCCGGCCTCTGCCTTGGCGTTGAGGTTGACGGTGAACTGGTCGAGCGCGGTTTCCTTCTTGTTGCCGCTTTCCTTGGCCTGTTCGCCGCTTTCCGCCTGCGCTTCTTCCGAGCCCTGCGGCGACTTCGATTCGAGCTGGCGCCCGCCCTTGCCGATGCCGTGGCTGATATAGCTCACCGCATCGAGGCGGCTCATGTCCTGCTGCTGCAGGAAATAAACCGCATAGCTGTCGCGTTCGCTGAACAGCGCCACCAGCACATTCGCGCCCGTCACCGTGTCCTTGCCCGAGGACTGCACGTGCAGGATTGCGCGCTGGATCACGCGCTGGAAACCCGCGGTCGGCTGCGGATCCGCACCATCCTCGGTCTTCAGCGACTGGTATTCCTGGTCGAGATATTGTTTCACCACTTCGGCCAGCTCGGCGAGGTCGACCCCGCATGCCGCCATCACTTGCGCCGCGTCTTCATCATCGATCAGCGCCAGCAGCAAATGTTCGAGCGTGGCATATTCGTGCCGCCGCTCGGACGCATTGCCGAGAGCGTTGTGCAGCGTTCTTTCGAGGTTCTGGGCGAAACTGGGCATGGGGGTACTCTACAGGAGGGGGCGGAAGTTCTCCCTTGCGGGAGAGAGTGAAGTCGAATGGTTAAACGACCGGGAGAACTCCCGGCCACCCTCGATATGGGGCCTGTGCGCGCAATTGCGAATCCGGAACGCGCGGGCGGCCCTCATGTGTCCGGCTTCTTGAACAGCGCATCGGCGGCATTGCGGTGCGCAGCCGACTTGAGCCGGTGATTTTCGACCCGTGCGATCTCGGCCTCAAGCAACGCGATCCGCTCTTCCAGCTCGTCGATCGAATAGGGTGAAAGATCCTCTGCTGCGAGCTTGCTCGCTGCGTCGCCCCGCGGGCGGGGAAGGTCGTCTTCGTGCATTACTTCTGCAGCATCGCAAGCCGGGTGGCTTGCTGTCAATGCACTGCGCAGCTACTTGCCACTGTCGATGCAAGGAGAGGTGCCGACTGTCGCCTTGCAGACACAGGGCGTTTGCAACAGGGATGATGGGGAAAATGGGTCAAGCGGATGCAGGCGGGCCTCCGGAAACGATGCGGGCAGTGGGGTTTGACGCGCCGGGCGGACCCGAAGTGCTCAGTTTGCGCGAGCTTCCCCTCCCGGAGACAAAGCCGGGCGATGTGCTGATCAAGGTTGCCTATGCCGGGGTCAACCGGCCCGACTGTATCCAGCGCGCCGGCCACTATCCCGCGCCTCCCGGAGCGTCGCCCCTGCCCGGGCTCGAAGTATCGGGCGAAGTGGTGGCGGTGGGCAGCGAAGTCCCGCGCGAACTTATAGGCCAGGTGGTTGCCGCGCTCACGCCAGGCGGCGGCTATGCCGAATATTGCGCTGCGCCGTGGGGCCATTGCCTGCCGGTGCCGCAAGACATGCCGCTGGCCGAAGCGGCGGCGCTGCCCGAAACGCTGTTCACTGTGTGGCACAATGTGTTCGAGCGCGGCATGGCGGCCGAAGGCGACCGGCTGCTGGTGCATGGCGGCACTTCGGGCATCGGCACCATGGCGATCATGCTTGGCAAGGCATTCGGGCTGGAAGTGATCGCGACTTGCGGCGACGAGGCCAAATGCGCGGCCGCGCGCGAGATCGGCGCGGACCTTGCGATCAATTACCGCGAAAGCGATTTCGTCGAGGCGGTGATGGAATACACCGGCGGCGCGGGTGTCAATGTCGTGCTCGACATGGTTTCGGGCGACTATGTCCCGCGCAACCTCAAATGCCTCGCCGAAGATGGCCGCCACGTCACCATCGCGGTGCTGGGCGGGATGCAGGCGACGATAAATATGGCTGTGGTGATGAGCCGCCGCCTCACGCTGACCGGCTCGACGCTGCGCCCGCGTTCGGATGCGTTCAAGACTGCGCTGGCTGACGAAATCGCCGAAAATGCCTGGCCGCTGTTTGCTTCGCGCGAACTCAAGCCTGTGATGGATGCGGTGTTCCCGCTCGCCGATGCTGCCGGCGCGCACGCCCGCATGGAAGCAGGCGACCATATCGGCAAGATCGTGCTAAAAGTGCAGGATGACTGAGTCTCTCATCCTTCACGAAGACCCGCGCAGCGGCAATTGCTACAAGATCAGGCTCACTGCTGCATTGCTCGGCCTTCCGCTCGAGACGCTGCAATATGACATCATGAAGGGCGAGACCCGCACGCCCGAATTCCTTGCCAACATCAACCGCAACGGGCGCATCCCGGTGCTGCAGATCGGCGAGGGACCGAACGCGCGCTTCCTGCCCGAAAGCAACGCGGCCTGCTGGTACCTTGCCAGCGGAAGCGCGCTGATCCCGGAAGATCGCTTCGCGCAGGCCGACATGCTGCGCTGGATGTTCTTCGAGCAGTATAATCACGAGCCCAATGTCGCGACGCTGCGCTTCTGGCTGCATTTTGTGGGCGAAGCGAACCTTTCGATCCAGCAGAGCGGGCAGATCATGGCCAAGCGCGTGGCCGGCTGCGAAGCGCTGCGGCTGATGGACGAGCATCTGTCGCGCGGCGACTGGATGGCCGGGAACAGCGTGACGCTCGCCGATATTGCCCTGTTTGCCTACACCCATGTCGCCGAGGAAGGCGGCTTCGGGCTGGATGACTATCCCTCTCTGTGCCGTTGGCTCGAGCGGGTACAGGCGCTGCCCGGCTTCGTGCCGATGGATTGACGCGGATCTGACGGTGGCCTGACACGGGGCTGACTTGGTTTCCCCGAACCGTCACTGAACTGCGCGCGTGATGTAACAAAACCCTGCCATGGCTGTCCGGCGACAGATGCTTGTCGCAGGAGCACAGACCATGGTCGAGCAATTCTCGCCCGCGCTTCCCCTCCCCGCCGAAGGCCCGCACTCGTCGCCCGTCGCGAATTTTCCGGTGCGGCCGCTCAACCGGCCCGAGCCCGAAGGCATCCGCCGCCGCCGCTATCGCACGATCTGGATCAGCGACGTGCATCTCGGCACCAAGGGCTGCAATGTCGAACTGCTGATCGATTTCCTCGACCATACCGACAGCGAGACGATGTACCTCGTCGGCGACATCATCGATGGCTGGCGGCTCAAGAAGAAGTTCTACTGGCCCGCCGAGCACAATGACATCGTGTGGCGGGTGCTGAAGCGCGCCCGGCGCGGCACGCGGATCGTCTACATTCCCGGCAATCACGACGAGATGTTCCGCCAGTTCACCGGGCTCAGTTTCGGCGGAGTCGAGATCCGCCGCGTCGCGTTCCATGACACCGCCGACGGCCGCCGCCTGATGGTGCTGCATGGAGACGAATTCGATGCGGTGATGCTCGCGCACCGCTGGCTCGCCTTCGTGGGCGACGCGCTCTATCATTTCATCATGGGGCTGAACCACTGGGTCAACCTCGCGCGCCGCAAGCTCGACCTGCCCTATTGGTCGCTGTCGAAGATGGCCAAGCACAAGGTCAAGAACGCGGTCGAATTCATCGGAAGGTACGAACAGGTCGTGGCCAAGGCCGCCGCCGAACGCGGGGTCGACGGCGTCGTCTGCGGCCATATCCACACCGCCGAATTCCGCGAGTTCACCCAGCACGGCAAGTCGATCGAATATTGGAACGACGGCGACTGGGTCGAGGGCTGCAACGCGCTGGTCGAACATTTCGACGGGCGGATGGAGATCCTCCATTGGCCGGACGAAGTGGCGCGCCGCGAGGCCGATGAAGCGCCGGTCGAAGCCGATCCCGAACCCGCCGCGTGCAGGGAAGCGGCATGAACATGCTCTGGTCGCCCGAAGCGCCAACGCGCATCGCAGTCGTCACCGACGCATGGCACCCGCAGATGAATGGCGTGGTGCGCACGCTGGCGACGACGTGCGAGATCCTGCGGCGCTGGGGGCACGAGGTCACGGTTATCTCGCCCGACAATTATCGCTCGATGCCGTGCGCGACCTATCCCGAGATTCGGCTGGCGCTGACGCTACCGGGTTCGGTCGGGCGGCGGCTGGCGCGGCTTGCGCCCGACGCGGTCCATATCGCCACCGAAGGCCCGCTAGGTCTCGCGGCGCGCAATTTCTGCGCCCGGCATGGCGTGCCCTTCACCACCGCCTATCATACGCAGTTTCCCGAGTATCTCGCGCGGCGCACAGGCCTCGCGGCGAAGCATTTCTGGCCCTACATCCGCTGGTTCCACCGCCCCGCGCAGCGCGTGATGGTGGCGACCGAGACGATCCGCCAAGAATTGCGCGAGCAAGGCATCGGGCCGCTCCATCACTGGAGCCGCGGGGTCGATCTCGACTGTTTTTCGCCCGATGCGCCGCCGCCACCCGAATATGCCGGGCTCGAAGGCCCGATCCTGCTTTATGTCGGGCGCGTTGCGGTCGAGAAGAATATCGAGGCATTTCTCGGCTGCCACTATCCGGGCACCAAGGTGGTGGTGGGTGACGGCCCCGCGCGCGCCGATCTCGAGGAGCGCTTCCCCGATGCGCTGTTCCTCGGCAAGCGGACCGGACGCGAGCTCGCCGGCTGCTATGCCGGGGCCGATGTGTTCGTCTTTCCCAGCCGCACCGACACTTTCGGCCTGGTGATGATCGAAGCGCTGGCTTGCGGCACGCCGGTTGCGGCGTTTCCCGTAGCAGGGCCGCTCGACATCGTGACCGACGAGGTCGGCGCGCTGTCCGACAAGCTCTATCGCGCGATCGACGCGGCGCGCTATTGCGATCGCAAGGACTGCGCCGCCTATGGCGCCGGCTTCAGCTGGGAAGCGGCCAGCGCGCAGTTCCTGCAGGGGCTGGCGGCTCTAGAGGAAGAGACCGGACAGCTCGCGGGTGCGCTCCCGGCCTGAGCCCCGGATTCACTCGCGGCGGCCATTCCGCTTGCCGAATCCGCCACTCTCCCCTATCTACCCTGCCATAACGGCCGCTCCGTAAGGGGCGGCCCTTCTATTTTTACGCCCAATTCAATCGATGGGAGCTTCATCATGGCCCAGCCCACTCCGCTGATGCCGCACGCCACCGCCACCTGGCTGGTCGACAACACCGCACTGAGCTTCGAGCAGATCGCAGACTTCTGCGGCCTGCATATCCTCGAAGTGCAGGCGATGGCCGACGATCTCGCCGGCAGCAAGTACACTGGGCGCGATCCGGTGCATTCGGGCGAGCTGACTCAGGCCGAGATCGAGCGCGGACAGGCCGATCCCGAATACCGGCTGCAGATGCAGCAGGCCCCGGTCGAGGTCACCCGCACCAAGGGCCCGCGCTACACCCCGGTGTCGAAGCGGCAGGACAAGCCCGACGGTATCGCGTGGATCCTGCGCAACCACCCCGAAGTGTCGGACGCGCAGGTCTCCAAGCTGATCGGCACGACTCGCAACACCATCACCGCGATCCGCGAGCGGACCCACTGGAACATCCAGAACATCCAGCCCAAGGATCCGGTTACGCTGGGCCTGTGCTCGCAGCGCGAGCTGGACGCCGTGGTCGCCAAGGCCGCCAAGCGCGCCGGCATCCAGGCTGAAGACGTCGTAGGCGGCGATACCCGCAGCGATAAGGAAAAGCTGATCGAGGAACTGCGCGCCGAGCGCAATGCCGCCGAATCCGCCGCCACCGAAGCCGCTCAGGAAGCCGAAGCCGAGGCATGGCTCGCCGCCAAGCGCGCCGCCAAAGCCGACGAGGCAGCGGGCAGCGAATAAGCTACGGCAAAATCTCGGCTTTTCGCTTGTGCACTAGCGGGGGATAGGTCATCCTGCTTACATGGATGTAAGCAGGTCGCACTACTGTCATCCCACCCCGTGGGACACGCATTTCGAGCCGCTCACCCTGCCTGAGCTGTTCGAGCGGGCAGTTGCGTGGCGGGGAAGCGCGCGTTTCCTCAATTTCCTCGGCCGCGACTATTCCTATCGCGATATCCATTTGGAGGCGTGCCGGTTTGCCGCCGGCTTGCGCGATATGGGGATCGGCAGCGGCGACCGGGTGGGCCTGTTCCTGCCCAATGTCCCGATCTACGCCTCTGCCTATTACGGCGCGATGATGGCGGGCGCGGTGGTGGTCAATTTCTCGCCGCTCTACACGATCGAGGAACTCAGCCACCAGGTGGCGGATTCGGGCACAAGGCTGCTGGTGACGCTCGACGTCCCCGAGCTTTACCGTACGGCGCATCAAGTGCTCGAGGAGTCCGCGCTTGAAACGCTGGTGGTCGGCTCGCTGGCGCATATGCTCCCCTGGTACAAGGGGTTGGCGCTCAGCACGCTGGGCCGCAGCAAGATCGCAAAAGTCGACTATGGCCCGGCGGTTCGGCGCTGGAGCGAAGCACTCGCCAAGCCCGGTTCGCCCCGGCCCGAAGTGGCGATCGAGCCCGGCGATCTCGCACTGCTGCAATATACCGGCGGAACCACCGGCGTGCCCAAGGGCGCGATGCTCACCCACGCCAATCTTTCGATCAACGCGCGGCAAGTTACGGCGATCAATCCCTTCGCGAACCCCGAAACCGAAGTATTCATGGGCGCGCTGCCTTTCTTCCATGTTTTCGCCAACACCGCGCTGCTCAACCATGCGGTGGCGAGCGGGGCGTCGATCGCGATGGTGCCGCGGTTCGAGGCCGGGCAAGTGCTGGCGACGATCCAGCGCTATCGCGCAACCGGCTTTCCGGGCGTGCCCACCATGTTCCAGGCGCTGCTCGATCATCCCGATTTCGGACGTACGAATTTCTCCTCGCTCAAAGTCTGCATTTCGGGCGGCGCGCCGATGCCCGCGCCGGTGCATGCAAAGTTCGAGGAATTGAGCGGGGTCCGGCTGGTTGAAGGCTATGGCCTTACCGAAAGTTCGGGCGTGGTGTCGGTCAATCCTTATGAGGGGCTGCGCAAGCGCGGCACCATCGGCCAGGTGCTGCCGGGCACGGAAGTGATCCTGCTCGACAGGGGCGATCCCGCGCAGCTCGCGCCCGAAGGGGAGCCGGGCGAGTTGGCGGTGCACGGGCCGCAAGTGATGCGCGGCTATTGGAACCGGCCTGAAGCTACCGCCGAAGTGCTGATCGAACGCGACGGCAAGATTTGGCTGCGCACCGGCGACGTAGCTGTGATCGATGAGGACGGCTTCCTCAAGATCGTCGACCGGATGAAGGACATGATCGCGGTGGGCGGGTTCAAGGTTTTTCCGAGCCAGGTGGAGGACGTGATCCTCGAACATCCAGCGGTGAAGGAGGCCTTGGTGATCGGCGTGCCGGATCCCTATCGCGGCGAGATGCCGCGCGCCTATATCACACTGTCGGGCGAAGAAAGCGCCAGTGCCGAGCAATTGCGCGACTGGCTCAATGCGCGGGTCGGCAAGCATGAGCGGGTCGACGAAGTGGTGATTCGCGACAGCCTGCCGCGCACGATCATCGGCAAGCTCGACCGCAAGGCGCTTCGCCGCGAAGTGATGGGTGGCTGAAGAAGCAGTGCGCCAAATGAAAAGGGCGCCCTTTGCGGGGCACCCTTCACTCCCGAAACCAGACGGAAAAACTAGCGGACGAGGCCCAGTTTGGGCTCGTCGGCGGAAGCGGGCTTGCCGCCTTCAGGGGCAATCTTGGCCGCATCGGTCACGCGGTTGCGCGCGCCATGGGCGAAGCGCCCGTCAACCTGTGCGCCCTGTTCAATGGTCAGCGCTTCGTAATGCACATCGCCTTCGATCTGCGCGCTGCGCAGGATCACCAGTTCGCGCGCACGGATCGATCCGGTCACCTTTCCGGCAAGCCGGGCGGATTCGGCGGTGATGCCACCGGTGATCTTGCTGCTTTCGCCCTGAACCAGCGAAGCGCAGGCGATGTCGCCTTCGATCGTGCCATCGACATGAAGGTCTGCCGAAGCGCTGATGTCGCCCTTGATGGTGACGTCGCTTCCGATCACGGAAAATGTGGAGCTGTTGCTGGCCATGGGTTTAGCTGGTCCGGTTGGCCGCGTCGGTTCCGCGGGCTTCTTTGAGAACATCTTGCGCTTTCTCCAGGAAGGGGCGCGGATCGACCGCGCGGTCGTTGGTGCGCACTTCGAAATGCAGGTGCGGGCCAGTGGAACGGCCAGTATTGCCGAGAGCGGCAATGACATCGCCTGCCTCGACGCGGTCACCCACCTTGGCCGCGAAACGCGACAGGTGGGCATAACGGGTCATCACGCCATTGCGGTGGCTGACTTCCACGACATTGCCATAGCCGGGCTTGCGGCCGACGAAGCTGACGTGGCCCTTGGCGGCGGCATAAATCGGCGCGCCGATCGGTCCTTTGAAGTCGAGCCCGTAATGCATCGCGCCGCGGCGAGTGAAGGGATCGCGGCGATAGCCGAAGCCCGAAGAAGCCTTGGTCTGGCTGCGGCTGGTCGGGCGAACCTGCGGGATCCCGTCGAGGCTTTCTTCGAGCGCGGCCATGCGCGCGAGGCTCAGGCCGAGCCGTTCGAAGCGCGGGTCGATTTCGCCATTGGCCGATGTGGCGAGGATTTCGAGCGGGCCACCCATCGCCCGCCGTTCGGCGCGGCGCAGCATGGCCTGCGGGTCGAGGCCGAGCTTGCGGATTGCCTGCTCGGCGCGCTTGGCGCGGCGGTCCGCATAGCGGGTCAGCCGTTCTGCGAAAGCGAGCTGGCGGGCTTCGATCTCGGCCAAGCCGCGCGCTTCGGGGAAGAATGCGCCGACCTTGTCGACCGTGGCGGCGGCTTCGCTCGACGAATCGCTGACGGTCTCGTCGGCGACAACGTCTTCGGGCAGCATGGGAACCATTGCCTCGAGGAAATCCTGGCGCTTGCGCAGGTCTTCCTCCACGCCCTTCAGGTCCGCGCCATAGACGTCGAGCCGTTCTTGCGCCGTGGCAACCTTGGCTTCGCGTTCGAGCAGCTGCATGCGATCGGCCTGCGCGCGATATTGCGACCAGGCCATTGCGCCCATCGACACGCCCCAGCCGACCAGCAAGGCCAGTGCCAGGCCGGCGGCAGCCATCTGCACGCGCGAAGAAATCTTGATGAAACGGACCTGGCCCTGCGATCGCATGAAGAATTCGCGATCCGGGAACCAGCGCCGCAGGCGTTCGCCCCATCCGCCAGCGGGAATGAAGTTATGCAATGCGACCCCTCTCGTGGATTACCACTGTCTTGACTCGATTCGCGGGCTAGCAAAGCCGGGGCGGCAGGTCGAATCGACTCATTAATCCGAGGGGCGAGTCGAAGCCAAAGTGCGATGAATCGTTCCATCCGGTGGAAAGATTAAATTTACCACGCGAAAACTTTACCAAGTTCGGGGCAATTTCTCCTCTTCGGACATGCCATTTGGACTATCCTGACAGCTTGGCGCAGCGGTGCTAAAGGGGCCTCATGGCATCGCTTGCAGACACCCGCACTGAAGACCCTGTCGCGCTGGTCGAACGACTGGCGCGCAAGGCGCGCGCCGCGCAGCGCGCGCTCGCTGCGATGCCGGGTGACGCCAAGGCGGCGGCGCTGATGCATGCCGCTGCTGCTTTGCGCGAGGATGCTGAAATTATCCTCGCCGCCAATGCCCGCGACATTGCGGCGGGCGAAGCAAGCGGACTTGCACCTGCCATGCTCGACCGCTTGCGGCTCGATGAAGCGCGGCTTGAAGCCATGGCCGCCGGGGTCGAGGCGGTGGCGCAATTGCCCGATACCGTCGGGCAAGTGATCGACACTGTCGAACGCCCCAACGGCCTCATCCTCAGCCGCATCCGCGTACCGATCGGCACCATCGGAATCATCTACGAAAGCCGTCCCAATGTGACTGCGGACGCCGCGGCGCTGTGTGTGCGCGCCGGGAATGCCGCCTTGCTGCGCGGCGGCAGCGAAGCGGTCCATTCGAACCGGGCGATCCATGCTGCGCTGGTGCGCGGATTGGCCGCGGGAGGTATCCCGCCTGAGGCGGTGCAACTGGTCCCGACGCAGGACCGCGCAGCGGTGGGCGCCATGCTCAAGGCGGCGGGCCTGATCGACATGATCGTGCCGCGCGGGGGCAAGGGGCTGGTCGCACGGGTCCAGGCCGATGCGCGCGTGCCGGTGCTCGCCCATCTCGACGGGATCTGCCACACTTACGTCCATGAAGCGGCCGATCCTGCGATGGCGCGCGAAGTGGTGCTCAACGCCAAGCTGCGCCGCACCGGCATTTGCGGCGCGCTGGAGACGCTGCTGGTCGATTGCCGCTATCCCTTCACAGGCGAACTGGTCGGCGCATTGATCGATGCGGGCTGCGAAGTGCGCGGCGATGCCCGTATCCAGGCGCTCGATCCGCGCGTTCTGCCAGCCAGCGATAATGATTGGGACACTGAATATCTTGCTGCAGTGGCTTCGGCCGCGATGGTCGACGGGCTCGAAGAAGCGATGGCGCATATCGCGCGCCATTCCTCTGCGCATACAGACGCGATCGTCACATCCGACCAGACGGTGGCAGAGCGTTTCCTCGCCGAAGTCGACAGCGCGATCGTGATGCACAATGCTTCCTCGCAATTCGCCGATGGAAGCGAGTTCGGGCTTGGGGCGGAAATCGGCATCGCCACCGGGCGGCTGCATGCGCGCGGCCCGGTCGCACTCGAAGGGCTGACGACCTATAAATGGCAGGTGCGCGGCACCGGCCAGGCGCGCCCGTGACTTTGCCGCAGCGAAAGCCCTGACCCTGCGCGGCATGGTTCCCGTTCGCACCGGACTTCTCGGCGGCAGCTTCAACCCCGCACATAGCGGGCATCGCCGCATCACGCGCTTCGCAAT
Organism: Altererythrobacter litoralis; assembly: GCF_036324225.1. Lineage (NCBI taxonomy): Bacteria > Pseudomonadati > Pseudomonadota > Alphaproteobacteria > Sphingomonadales > Erythrobacteraceae > Altererythrobacter > Altererythrobacter litoralis. Next base: position 49,508 of record NZ_JAZDQV010000007.1, on the reverse strand, counting down.
AGACGCACTCGGGCTCGATGAGGTCTGGTGGCTGGTTTCCCCAGGCAATCCGCTCAAGCCCCGGCAAGGCATGGCGCCGCTCGGCGCGCGGCTCAAATCGGCGCACCGGCAGGCACGGTTTGCTCCCATCGTGCCCAGTGCGATCGAGCGCGAACTCGGCACTCGCTACACGGTCGATACCTTGCGCGCGCTCATCAGGCGCTATCCCAAGCGTCGGTTCGTCTGGATCATGGGAGCGGACAATCTGGCGCAATTCCATCGCTGGCGCGACTGGCGCAGCATCGCGCGCATGATGCCGATTGCGGTTGTCGCGAGGCCGGGTTATGATGGCGCTGCCTTGGCGAGCCCCGCCATGGCCTGGTTAAGGCGCTATCGTGTGCCGGTCGCCAGCTTGTTAGACGGGGGCAGATGGAGCGCACCGGCCCTGGTGTTATTGCGTTTTGATCCTGATCCACGCTCGGCCACGGCCATTCGCCGCGCCGATCCGGACTGGGTTTTGCGCTATTCCGGCCACCCACCTCGAGACAGGTTGACCCATCATCTTGTCGCCCAAGAGGAGGGCGCATGAGACGCATTTTCCGCGTTTCCGGCCTTTCCGCGATCCATCGCTTGCATATCCCCACGCACAGGAGAACCGAAACCGCCTATGAACCAGGCGCAAACCCTGTCGGCTGCTGCCGACATCACATCCCAGGCCCCGCGGGCTGTGGCTAAGGCGGGCAAGACCGCTGAGGCGCTGCACGAACTCGTGCTGGGCCAGCTCGATGACGACCAAGCGCAGGAAGTCGTCTCGATCCCGCTTCAGGGAAAGAGTTCGATTGCCGATCACATGGTGATCGCTTCGGGCCGTTCGACCCGCCAGGTCGCGGCCATGGCGCAGAAACTGGCCGAGAAGATCAAGCAGGAAGGCTTCGGCTCGGTCCGCATCGAAGGGTTGCCGACGGCTGACTGGGTCCTGATCGATGCCGGCGACGTCGTCGTCCACCTGTTCCGCCCGGAAGTGCGCAGCTTCTACAATCTCGAGCGGATGTGGGGCTTCGGCGACAGCAACGCTGCCACCGGCACAGCATAGCGATTGAGCCGCGCCGGCGAGGGAAATCGTCCCTGCGCAGCGCGGACGCGAAACCTGACCATGCTTCTCCACGTGATTGCACGCGGCAAGATTGCTCGCTCGCCCGAAGCGGAACTTGTCGCGCGCTATGAGAAGCGGCTGGCATGGCCGGTGAAGCTCACCGAACTTCCCGACAGTGGCGGGCGCATTCCCGATCCGCAGATGCACTGCAAGACGGTGCTGCTAGACGAACGCGGCCGCAACCTGACTTCGGAAGAATTCGCAGACATCCTTGGCCGCTGGCGCGACGACGGCATGCGCGAAGCGCGTTTCGTGCTTGGCGCGGCGGACGGGCACAGCGAAGAAGAGCGCGCCGACGCCGATTTGCTGCTCGCCTTTGGCGCAGCGACCTGGCCGCATTTGCTGGCGCGCGCGATGCTGATGGAACAGCTCTACCGCGCAACGACGATCCTTGCGGGGCACCCCTATCATCGGGCAGGATAGGGCCGATGCCCGCCTTTCGCCTTCTTGCACTGACCGGACTGGTCACCGCGCCAATCGCGATCGGGCTGCTCTTCGCCTGGCCGGTGGCGGGCGCCAGCGACGTGTTGGCTGTAGGAGCGCAATTTGGCGATGCCGGTTCTGCCCGCGAGGCCTATGCGTGCGCCCGGCGCGCTGCCGCAGATGCCGAACGCCGCGCCCAGCGGTTAGACCGCGAAGCGACCAAGGCGCACGAAGCGGCTGATCGCTCGGCGCGTGAGACAGCGGCGCTCGCCGCGCGAATCCAGCAGGCCGAAGCCGATATCCTTGCCGCTCAGGCCCGGCTTGCGCTGATCACCGACCAGCGCCGCGTGCTCGATGCCCGGCTGGCGGAGCAGCAGCAGCCGCTGGTGCGGCTCACCGCTGCGCTGCAGAATATGGCGCGCCGTCCGCTGGTGCTCTCGGCGTTGCAGCCGGGAACGCTCAAGGACACGGTCTATGTCCGCGCCGTGCTTGAGACGACCATGCCCGAAATTCGCGATCGCACGGTGGGCTTGCGCAGCGAACTGGCTCGCGGGCGCGAACTCGAGCAGGAAGCGGGCGAAACCCTGGCCAGCCTGCGCATGGATGAGGGATTGTTGCTGGAGCGGCGGCGCGCTCTCGAAACGCTGGCCGCGCAGCAGCGCCTGGCATTGCGCGAAGTGCGTCAGGTGGCACAGCGCGAAAGCGAACGGGCGCTCGAGTTCGCAGAGAATGCGCGCGACCTCAATTCGCTGGTGGTCGAACTGAGCCGAGCCGGCGCCTTGCGCGCGGAACTCGCAGCACTTCCCGGCCCGCTGGTCCGCCCACCGCGCCCGGGCGCTTCGCAAGTGCTCGATGCCAAGCGATCCAGCCCGACGCCGCGCCCGACTGCGCTGCCGGCATCGCTCCAATTGCCGGTGCAGGGCCGCACTTTGGCCGGCTTCGGTGAAAGCGATGCAGCAGGCCTTCCTGTCACCGGCTTGCGGCTCGCGCCCGGCCCGGGGGCGCAGGTGATCGCACCGGCTGCGGGCCGAGTGGCGTTTGCCGGGCCCTATCGGGGGTATAGCCAGATCGTGATCGTCGAACACGGCAATGGCTTTACCAGTCTCGTTACCGGCCTAGCGAAGGCTGACGTCGCGGCAGGCGACGAAGTGATCGGCGGGAGCCCGATCGGCAGAGCCGCGCGGCGCGACCCGGCGATTACGCTCGAACTGCGGCGCGACGGCCAGCCTGTCAATCCGCTCGACCATATGTGAGTTTGTCTTTTCGCGGCGGACCGCACCGCATCGGGACGCCTCCACGCTCTCATCTGGCATTCAGCCGCGCGGCGTTATAGAATCGTCACCGGAACACAGGAGTAGATCACTTCATGCGAATCGCCGACTTGCTGCGCAGCGCCGCCCTCGTCACCGCCGTCGCGCTCATTCCGGTCACCACTGCCGGCATGGCGCAAGTAGACGGGCGCATTGGTCCGCAATTTGCGAAGTTCTTCGCCGCTTACCAGCAGGTGAAGGCCAATTACGTTGAGCCGGTCGAGGACGAAGTGCTGATCCGCGGCGCGATCAACGGGATGCTGGCAGAGCTGGACCCGCATTCCTCCTATGTTGATGGTAGCGCGCTGCAACGCCTCGAAACACTGATCGACGGCAATTATTCGGGCCTCGGCCTGTCGGTCGTGATGGATGACGGTGCAGTTAAGGTCGTTTCCCCCTTCCGCGGGAGCCCGGCTGAACAGGCAGGCGTCAAGGCGGGTGATTTCATAACCCATCTCGATGGCGAGCTGATCTATGGCGGCGATCTCGATGAAGCGGTGGCGCGCATGCGGGGTCCGGAAGGCACGTCGATCAAGCTGACGATCTATCGCCCCGGCCGCGACGAGCCGCTCGAGCTTTCCGTAACGCGTGGCGTGATCGAGCTCGAGCCGGTCACTTACAAGCTCGAAGCGGGCAAGGTCGGGGTCATCACTGTCAACGAATTCTCGACCAATGTCGGGCGCGACGTATTCACAGCATGGCAGGCATTGCAGCGCGAAGCGGCCGGTCGTGTCAGCGGGCTGGTGCTCGACCTGCGCTCGAACCCGGGCGGATCGCTCGACGAGGCAGTGGCGCTGAGCGATCTGTTCCTGAGCCAAGGCCGCATTGTCAGCCAGCGCGGCCGTGCGCGCGGCGAGAACATCCATTACGATGCGGACGACTGGACCAACTATCGCCACATGACGCGCCAGGAAGGGCAGAAGTTCATGGGCCAGATCGCCGAGAGCGTGCCGCTGATCGTGCTGATTGATGCGGGCTCTGCTTCGGCTTCTGAAATCGTTGCGGGCGCGCTGCAGGATCACCGCCGCGCGCTGGTGATGGGCGATCGCAGCTTTGGCAAGGGCAGCGTGCAATCGCTGCTTCCACTGGGCCGCGATGCCGCGCTCAAGCTTACCACTGCACGCTACTACACCCCCGCTGGGCATTCGGTACAGGAAGGCGGGATCAAACCCGACATCGAAGTTCCGCAGCTGTCCGATCCGGACCTGGAGAAGCGCAACAAGTATGTGATGCGCGAAAGCGACTTGCGCGGCCACCTGGTCAACGAGTTGGGCCTCAAGGACGATGCGCTCGAAGCGGACAAGCAGATCGATCCGCGCTTCCAGTTGACCGCGGCCCAGCTCAAGGATCAGGGCGTCAGCGACTTCCAGCTGCATTATGCGCTTGAGACGTTGCGGCGCACCACGCGCGCAACAGTGGCGCTGCGCCGCTGAATCGGCTAGCCGGGGACTATGAATACACTATCGGGCAGACGCCCAGCAGATCTCATGGCACAAAAATTGGCGTTGGGTGTGCCGGCGCTGTTGCTGGGCGGTGCCTATCTCGCGCAATACGGCTTTGGCCTGTACCCTTGCGAGATGTGCTGGTGGCAGCGTTATCCGCATTTCGGGGCACTGGGGCTGGCGGGCCTGTCGTTTGTGGCGCCGCCGCGCAACCTTTGGGTCGCACTGGCCGGTCTTTCCATCTTTGTTTCGGGAATGATCGGCGGATTTCATGCCGGGGTCGAATATGGTTGGTGGGAGGGGCTCACCGCCTGTTCCACAACCGTTGAGGTCAGCGGCGATCCGCTGGCTGCGATCATGAATGCGCCGTTGATTCGCTGCGATTCCGCGCCGTGGGACCTGTTCGGCATTTCGCTGGCGGGGTGGAATTTCCTGATCTCCTGCGGAGCTGGCATCGCGATCTGTGTGTTGCTGCGCCGCGGCGCGAAAACGACCTGAGGCTGGAAACATGAGTACTGGCAGCATTTCGCGTGATGAACTCCACCGGATGATCCGCGTCGACCAGGCTGGCGAATATGGCGCCACCCGCATTTATGCGGGGCAGTTGGCGGTGCTGGGCAATCGCGGCCCGCACGCGCAGGAAATCCTCCACATGGCCGAGCAAGAGGCCGGCCATCGCGCCCGGTTCGATGCGCTGATGGCCGAGCGCGGGGTTCGGCCCACCGCGTTGCAGCCCTTCTGGTCGGTCGCCGGATATGCGCTGGGCGCCGCGACTGCGTTGATCGGCCCCGAAGCGGCGATGGCCTGCACGGCGGCGGTCGAAGAAGAGATCGACCGGCACTATTCGCAGCAGCTTGACCGGCTCGCAGAGGATGACAGCAACCCCGAGCTGGCGGAAATGATCCATGAATTCCGCGAAGACGAGCGCTCCCATCGCGATGCCGCGCTGGCTGCAGGAGCTGAGCGCGCGCCAGCCTATCCACTGCTGTCGGGCGCGATCCGGCTGGGCTGCCGTGCCGCGATCAGACTGGCCGAGCGAATTTGAGCGTGATCAAGGCGCGCCTTGGTCCGCTTCATATGCTATTCAACCGAAAGGCGCTGTAACTGCGCTTCAAAAGCTACTTGTTCGAGGTATCACCATGCTCCGCCGCACTATCGCCGCTTCGCTTTTCGCCGCCGCTCCCTTGTTTGCGCTGGGGGCGCCTGTCGCTGCGCAGGATGACGCGGGCGACAAGGTCAACATGGTGATCGTCTATGGAGATGACGACTGTCCGACCCCGGCTGATGGCGAAATCACCGTTTGCGCGCGGAAGGAAGAGGGTGAGCGCTATCGTATCCCGGAAAACCTGCGCTTCAGCGACAGCACGCAGAACGTTGCATGGACCGAGCGGGTCGAGCGTTACGAGATGGTTGGGTCCTTCGGCGCCCTGTCCTGCGAACCGGCGGGGGCCGGCGGCTGGACTGGCTGCACCCAGCAGATGATCAACGCCGCCTATGCCGACAAGCGCGAAGGGCAGAACGTTCGCTTCGGTCAGCTGATTGAAGCGGCGCGGGCCGAGCGCCTTTCGAATATCGATGCCGATGCCGCTGCACAGCAGGCGCGGGTCGAGCAGATCGAGCGCGAGTATATGGAGCGGCTTGAGCGTGAGCGGGAACAGGCACTGCCCGGTGAAGAGGCATTGCCGATGCCGCCTGAACAAAGCGAACCCGAAGGCCAGTAGGCCTTCGAGCCAGCTTGTTTTGCTGGATTTGATGCGAATGCCGCGCGGCTGTGTTGGGTCTCGACTGATTTTCGGGCCCGCTTGGTAAACGTCGCGTTTACCAAGCGAAGAGACGTTGGATTTACCAAACCCGATTATCTAAGCCGCCATGGATTTAGGTAAGCACTCTTTGGCGTCTATTCTGGTCGCGGCTGGCACCGCCATGGTGGCGCTGACCGGCCTAGCGGTTGTAGCCGTTACGTCTTCAGCCGATGGCTTGCCTGCAGACGACTGGAAGCAGCTCTCCCTAATGATGTGCAGCTCGAGCTGCGCGACAATCTTTGTTCTCAGCTTGCTACATGCCGATCTAAAAAAATTCTACGCGCAACTTGCAGATCGTGAACGCTTCGCTCGACGGGAGGCCCGGCTTGACGGCTTGACCGAACTGGCAAATCGCAAGGCCCTTTACGAGGATCTCGCAAGTATTACGGAAACCACCTCTTCGGCGGAACCGGGTTGCCTGGCAATCCTTGACCTGGATGAGTTCAAAAACGTCAATGACATGCTGGGGCATGGAATAGGCGACCACTTGTTAATCGAAGTGGCTTCGCGCCTGCGTTGCGCGCTGCCACAAAATAGCTGGGCCTATAGGCTTGGTGGCGATGAATTTGCGATCATCTTCCATGGCTACGGCCTTGGGGAGGCAAAGCAGGCATGCGAGAAAATTCGTGAGGAATTGACAAGGGACTACTTCGTGGCAGGCCTTCATGCTGCAGTGGGCTGCAGCGTTGGGGCCGCTGAGATCAAGGCGGGGGGCTCTCTTTCGGAGGTCATGCGACGATCCGATCTTGCGATGTACGAAGCCAAGTCAGAAGGCAATGGAGTTGCTGTATTCGATGATCGCATGGAACGAGAGTTGAGCAGGAGCACTGAACTTACTGTACGCCTGAGAGAATCTCTCGAGAACAAAGTCGACATATCGACAAAATTTCAGCCCATCTTCAACCGAGAGATGGAGTTGGTGTCGCTCGAGGGACTGTTCCGTTGGTGCGATAGGGAATTTGGCGAGGTTCCGGCCTGCGAGGCAATTCAAATTGCCAAGAAAAGCCGCCTGCTAAATCACATCAGTCTTTTCGTTGCTCAGATTGCCTGTGATCAAGTCGGGCGTCTTGATCGCATCAGGCTATGCCTAAATCTCGAAGTTGTGCAGCTCTTTGATGCTAATTTCATGAAAGAATTGAGCGAGATGATCCACGCCAGTTCAATTGGTGCAGCGCGCGTTCAATTGGAATTCTCCGAGAGAGATCTCGTAGACTACTGGGACAAGATCAAACTCCCGTTGCATGGTTTGGTTGAACAGGGCTTTCTTGTAGCCGTCGATGATTTCGGGTCGAGCAACGCTTCGCTCACTCGCTTGGCAAGCCTTGGCGTATCTGGAGTAAAGCTCGATCCATCTGTGCTCAGGTTCGCTCAAGAATCGGGAAATATCTCGGTTATGAGAGCAAAGACAAACCTCGCGCATAGTTTGGGGATGTCAGTGACGTGCAATGGGATTTCAACCGCGGAGGAAGAGGACATTGCTCACCAGTCCGGGTGCGATTTCCTGCAGGGATATCGCCTTGGTCGGCCCCACCCTCTGGGCGTGTTTGCCGCGCAAACAAAAAGAGCCTTGGCTGCTGCATGATCGTCAGCGCCATGCTTCTTGGCGGTCAGCCATGCGCATTTAGAGCACTTTGACTACTTCCCCACTGTATGTCCGGAGCTCGCCCTTCTCAATTTGGCGCCCTCTAGCCGCTAGGGTTTATTCGAAGCGTCAAGGCGCTATCCAATCTATCACAAATGCCCCATGGCAGGAAAAAGCTCAATTTTCATCGGCTTAAAGCGGACGCGAGGAGCCAGGCCAAGAGGGTGTCAAGAGGTGGGGAGCCAGATCAGGGATGAGGCGCCTGAGGGCGAAGGCGTGCAGCCGCTCGATCGTCGCGGATCTGCGCGCACGGTCACACTTTTCCGGCCAGGCTCGATTGAAACTTCCAAGTTTCGATCGTTTTGCTTGATTAGGAACATCTCTCCATCAGGGCTGATGGCCGCCACTCACGCGCCATTGCTTCGCGGCGAGCCAGCAACGGTACGCTTCAGCGAGACCGGCCAGGTCGAGGGGAAAGTCGTTTGGCAGCGCGATGACCGGACTGGCATCGAGTTTTCAGAGGAAGTCGACGTGTCCAGTCTCCTATTCCGGATCAGTCAAAATGTCGAAGACAAGGGTCGCTAACGTCCGCCTCGACTTGTGATCCGGGAAAGCGCCAATTTTATCGTGCGCGATACGGCGAAGGTGTTTGAAGTCTGAGAAATTTCCCAAAGAGGGTTAAGGGCCTCGGCTAACTGCACCATGTTCATTGCAGGCCTTCAGCCCCGTACAGCCGTCGTTCGCTGGGTTCAGGATGATATGGCCAGCTTCTATTTAATCGATCCGACCCCGTTTCCCGAGCTTGGTCAGTAGACGCTTTTTCATCATGAAGTCGGCAGGACGGTGCCAGGACCGGCTCACCTTGAAATGCGCTGCTCGCTCAAGCTTCAATATTTAAACGCCCACCCTAGGAGAGTGGGTGCCTAAATTTCGTAATAGGCGCGATACCATGCGACGAAGTGCTCGATCCCCTCTTCTATGCCAGTTTCGGGCTTATAGCCGGTCAAGTCGCGCAGCAATCCATTGTCAGCCCAGGTCGCTGGCACATCGCCCTCCTGCATCGGCTTGAAATTCTTCACCGCATCGCGCCCGCAGGCGCGCTCGATTGCCGTGATGAAATCGAGCAGGCGCACCTTCTCGCCATTGCCGATATTGACCACGCGATAGGGTGCCGCTGGCGAAATACTGTCATGCGGTAAGAGCTCGCCCCGTCCTTTCGGCGGGGGAGGGCGTGCGTCGAGCAGCAAACGAATTCCATGAACCAGATCGGTTATAAAAGTAAAATCCCGATACATGTCACCATTGTTGTATAAGTCGATTGGCGAACCCTCGAGTACCCCTTTGGTAAATTTGAAGGGAGCCATGTCGGGTCGACCCCACGGCCCGTAGACGGTAAAGAAGCGAAACATGGTGGTCGGCAATCCCCACAAATGCGCATAGCTGTGCGCCATCGCTTCATTTGCCTTCTTGCTCGCAGCGTAGAGGGATAAGGGGGTGTCGCATTTGTCGAGTTCAGTGAAGGGCATCGTGCTGTTGGCGCCATAGACTGAGCTGGTCGAAGCAATCAGCAGGTGCTCGACCTCCAGTTCGCGCGCCACCTCCAGCACATTGAAGCTGCCGACCAGGTTCGCATCGACATAGGCGCGCGGGTTTTCGAGGCTGTATCGCACGCCCGCCTGCGCCGCGAGGTGGACTATGATGTCGGGGCAAGTGTCGAGCGCCAGTTTCCGCAGTCGTTCGAAATCCTCCAGCATGCCGATTTCGGCGCGGAAGTGCTGGTGCTGCATCAGCATCTGGTGCCGCCGCCGTTTCAGGCGCACGTCGTAATAGTCGGTCATCCCGTCATAGCCGACCACCGCAAAGCCCTCGCCGAGTAGCAGTTTCGAGAGGTGGAAGCCGATGAAGCCAGCCGATCCGGTGACGAGGACTGTTCGCATTGGGAAGCGTTAGCGTTCTCGCTCACGCTTGGCGAGGGGTAGGCGGGCAAGGGCCCGATAGTTTTCGGTGGCGACAGTTATTGAATGGTACGCCTTTCGCGCACTCGGCCTCGGACGGCTAATGAAGCTTGCAAAGGCAACGCCACTGTCCGACTTCAGGAACGTCTACAGTCCCGTCGACATCTTTTCTAAAGGCTTCAATTATGAAAGCATCGGACGGACTTGAGCATTGAATTTATTGCCAATGGAGCGCGCCAGCAACGCACCTTTGGTGAGGGTGAGTAGTCTGCCGTCTCTCGCTCCTTCCAAAAAACTCTTACAAGGAAGGCATCCCAACACGGCCACAAATCACTGATCAATTACCCACTTGGATCGCCTGGGGTCCTTCCTCACGCGCCTGCCGCAGTTTGCGCATGTGCCAACCCAGCCATTGCCGTCATGTTTAACGCGCCTTTTGTCTGGCGAGTGCAGCCCCCTGCTGCATCGCGCAAAACACAAAATCAGACGTAGCATCTACCAGCCCTTACGCGCTTGCCAAGCCCAGCCCGATTGCGAAAGCCAGCAAGTAAAGGACAAGCCCAGTCACAAATTTTCCATCCGTCCGCATGGCTACCTCACTTAGCTTCGCTTTTACGAGCTCAAGCCTTAGCAAGATATTTCAAAAACGAAAGGATAGGTTTTTCGTAAATGCAATAAAATCACGCTCTGCGGGTTGGCGCTATGGCATGAAGGGCCATCTTTATGGCGTAGATCATGCACCAAATGCCAAGAGCGTCGCCGACTACGATGGACAGGTAGTCTGGCATGAGGGCCTTTTCGAAAGCCACAATTTCAAGGCCAACTCTCATTGCCGCCGCATTTGCCGAGGAGCAGGCAACGGACAAGATGAGGAGGTCCTTCGCGCTGACACCTTCCAGGCTGGGGTTAATTTTCAAGGCCCTCGACGCTGCGTCTGCTCCTGCGAATGCCGCACTTATGCTGAGGACTGCGAGGACAATCCTGGCACTGGGATCAACGCCAAAGTCGATGCATACAAACGCGGCGGCAATTATCCATGGCAGGGCCCAATAGCCCACCAAAAGGAATGCAAACAATTTGATGAATGCAGGCGGATAAAATAGCCAAGGATTAAAGGCTATCAGGCCTTGATAGACCCCAAGCCCCTGAAAAAATCTATAAACGGCGACGTATAACAGAGCGAGCGCGATCGATGTGGCAGTTGCCTCTAATGCGCGGCGCTGGTCGATGGCCACAAGCTAGCCCCTCTGAATGGTAACGTTAAAATCTTTGACATTAATTCCCGACGCCGACAAGCAATTTTCGATCATCGAAAGGCCGCTTTCGCTAAATTTGTTTCAGCAACGAGAATTTGCGGGCCACTTTGTCTTCGCCAAGGCTCGATGCCCTCGCCTGAAGTCATTCAAGGAGCATATTGTCATACGCGTAGTTTCATGGAGAAGATTGCGGGTCGGGCTATTTCCGCAACGCCTTGATGCGAATTTCAGCCGATCGCTGAGAAGAGGTCATGCGCTGTGGAGGTAAAGTTCACGCGGCGCTTACGCCTGTCATCATTGTCGACTTGAACGTCAAGCAGGCCCTTTTCCTTAAGGGCCACTAAATTACGATACGACGTTGCCGCAGACTTGCCTTTTGCAAGGTCGTATACGTCTGCCACGGTCAGCGATCCCTTGCGGTCGTAAAGCATCTTAAGTTCGAACAGAAGCCGCTCCTGCTCTCCCGTCAATTCAGACAGGGGAGGAAGGCGGCGCAAACTTACGAGCAAGTTGATGAGTTTCAGCATGCCATCACGCTACACACTTTCCTCCAGGCAGGGCAAACTAATGTATTCTAAAAATGCCAGCTAAATGGATAGGGTCATTTGGCGCTGAATGCAAATTCGGAAATCGAGACCTGTGCCGACTGCTGGCCGTCTGGCCCACTTCCATCAAGCGTGAGGGACAGCATTGTGCACTCCGAAGGCAATGTGATGGAAGACCTATACGTCGCAGCCTTGCCAGAGGCGGGAATGGTTTGATCCCAAACTCGAATTGCGCGTGAATTGTCTGCCCTCACGCATTCTCCCCGCCATGCGATGCGTGCACCACCCTCGCCGTCGAAGGAGACCCTCTGCAGCAATTCATACGCCTTGCCGCCAATGACCGGAAATGTTCGCCTGGCGATCTGGCCGCGAGACAGAGGACGCAGCAACACCTCCACTCCGCCGCCTTGACCAATGCGGCCCTCAATTCCGTCTCCATCTGCGACGTACCAGGCAAGGCCTCTCAGCCTCTTGTCAGCCGTCGCATCATTGAATGCCGCCTCGGCAAATTCGGCCGCATCAAAATTGCTCCAAACTGCCTCAGCCACAGACATGGCCCTGTCCCACTCACCCGCCTCCGCAACGCGGAATATGGACCTCGCCACACTCGCCTCAAATTTTTCGCCTGACACCGACCTTCCGGCAGGCTCAACAACGCTGATCAGGTCATCGATGTCAGCATCACGCGACGCGCGATCCAGAAATCCCGGCATCCACCTCGCCTCGCGCTGCGCGTATGGCGTTATTGCATTGCGCAGCCTGACATCGCCCATTTCGCCCACAAGTATGGGGTGCAGCAGCGGCCCAAGTTGAGGCGTGACAGACACGGCGGCATCATAATGGCGCATGATGTCGCCTGCGTCGTTTCTGGCAGCAGCCCTTTCGAGGAGCCACACCTGCGCCATCGTGTCGCGCCTCGACACGCGGTCGGACAAAGCCATGGCCTCAAGGGCGCGACTGCCGTCGCCCTCCATGTCTGCATTTGCTCCAATGATCCTGAGGGACGAACGGCTCAAGGGATTGCGTGTGAGGGACAGCATCGCATCACGCACGTCTTCCCTGCTCGCGGCGTATTTGCCCGCCTCCTCAATCCTTCTGCTTACAGACGAGGACAATGCCAAAGCATCGCCAGGGCTGCGATCAAGCGCAGCCTGAGGGTCAGACATCCTCAAATTAACGACAAACGCGAACTGATACGCTTGCCACGCCGCAAAAATTGTCAGCAGCGCAATGGTGGCGGCCTTGGCAGGATTGAGGCGCCTCGCCTCCACTATCCCTTTGCCCCCTCATGCTCCTCGCCGTAGCGCTTGCCGTAGCCATAGCCGTAGCCATAGCCGTAGCCGTAGCCGTAGCCGTAGCCGTAGCCATACCCGCTCGATCCGCTTCCGACCTTCGTCAGGATGACGCCGAAGATGTGGGCATTGACCATCTTGATGCGCTTGATCGACGCTCTGATGCCGCGCACGGCTGCCCCAGCAGACTGCACGACGTATACTACGCCTTCAACTGCGCTGGCGATGAGCGGCGCGTCTGTCATGCCCAAAACAGGCGGACTGTCGATGACGATGTGATCAAATTGCTCAAGGCCCTCCCTCACAAATTGGCCCAGCCTGTCGCCGCTCAGCAGCTCTGCCGCGCTTGGCGGAATGGGACCAGCAGCTATGATGGCAACGCCTTGCCTGCCTGTCTCCTGCACCAGCGCAGACCAGTCCCCGTCTCCCGCCAGATAATTGCTGAAGCCCTTCTCATTCGATCGCTCGAAGAAGGAGTGTATCGATGGCGACCTGAGGTCTGCGTCGACCAGCAGCACGCGCTTGCCTGTACGCCCAAGGACACTCGCAAGAGCCATAGCGCTTGAAGACTTGCCCTCGCCCGGGCGCGTACTTGTAACAGCAATCGACTTGGGAAAGCCGTGGCTCGTCGTAAATGCCAGGCTCGACCTGATGGAGAAGTATGCGTCGTAATAATTAGACTTAACGTCTTCTATCTCCTCCGCCACGCTGTCTTCATCAAGCATCGGAGTAAGCCCAAGCAGCGGCAGCTTGAGCAGCGCCTCCACCTGCCCAGGCTCACGCACGCCCTCATCGATCTGCTCGAGGGCGAATGCCACCGCGCCAGCAAGGCCCACGCCCAACAGCAGCGAAATCGCTAAATTGATGAGGAGTACGGGCGATGACGGTGAAGATGGCGCAATCGCCGGCTCGACGATGGCTATGTTGTTGACGCCAACCGTGCCAGCAACGCCGATTTCCTTGTAACGCTGCAGCAGCGCGTCATACAGCTCGCGGTTTGTGTCCGCCTCCCTCTGGAAAATGGCATACTGAATGTTGGCTCTGTTCTGAGCGTCGAGGTCGCGCTTGAGTTCTGCCACCTTGCCCTGCAGCTCTCGCTCGCGCGACAGCGCCTCCTTATACTCCTGCGAACGAGCCTTCGAAATGCGCGACGTTTCTGCTGCAATCGCTGCGTCAATTGCGTCAATTTGCCCCTCAAGCTCGATGACTGCAGGAAATTCTGGAGCAAATTGCACCGACAATTTGGCAAGCTGCGCTGCAGCTGCCGCACGCTGCTGCTTGAGGCTCGACAGCGTTCCGCTGCCCACTGCCTCTGCCGTATTCTCGCCCGCCACGCCCGAACGCGCCTGAGCAGCAATCCTCTGAGACGTCGCATCATTAAGTTCGCGCGCCAGCTGCTCAAGGCTTGCCCCCGTCAGCGTGCGGTTGGCAATGGCCCGCCCATTGGGGTCGCGTATTTGGTCAAGCGTGACGATGCCCGTCTCAGAGCCATACACCACGACTTGCTTTTCTGATTCCTCAAGCCTGTCCTTAAGCGTCGCAAGCCGCTCTTCTAGGAAGTCGCGCGCGTCAGCCGTTGAAGCAAACTGCCTCTCCATGCTGAGGTCGACAAATGCAGAAGCCCACTGATTGGCGATGCGCGAAGACAGATCAGCATCCCTGCTCGTGTAATTGATGTTGACGAGCTTCGACATTCTGATCGGCGAAATTTCTACATTTGCGAGCAGCACACCCACGACGAGGCGCCTGTTTTCCTCATCAATCTGCGCCTCGCTCTTGCCCTCATCTTCGCGCTCAAGGACGCCTGCATCAATTCCATGAGCCTCGAGAAAGTCAGGATTTTCGTACAAATTGAGTTCTGACGCGACGCGCTCTGCCAGCGGCCTCGCCTCCAGCAATTCATACTGCGTTGCGTAAAATTCCATATCTTGCCCGGGCAGCTCTGCATCCAAGCCCTCAACATTGGTAATCTGCTTCTGCTGCCTGTCTATCTGCACCTGCGTCGATGCCGTATAAAGCGGCGCCATCAGCAGCGTGACTGTCACGCCCAAAATGACGCATGCGGCAATGATGCCCGCCATCAGCCATCGCCACCTCACAACAGTGTGCCAATACTGTATCAGTATGGGGGGAAGGTGAAATCCCTCATCCTCGCCCCAGGCATCCTGCTGCCGCTGGCGCTCAAATGCATCACCGCCAAATTCACTCATGTCGCGCGAGGCCATATCGTTGCGAAGCTCTTATCTGTTTCTGTCTAGGAGGATGATGATTGGCGCCAAAAGCGGCGTTGCTGCCAGGAAGTCGCGGAATATGCGCCTGCTATTCGAATTTCCGACGATGACGACGTCGCTGGCGAAGATTTCAGGATCCTTATACTGACCCTTCTCAATCGCTCGAACGTCGTAAAGGGCAGCATAATCCTGCCCCTCAACCGTCCTCAGCACCACCACTTCACCCTTCTTTGAAAATTCCGTCCAACCCTCAGCCGAAGCAATGGCCGTCATAAGCGTCATCTTGCCAACGATGGGGTACACGCCCGCCCTCTTCACTTCTCCGCTGATCGTCACCGTCTGGCTGAAGATTTCCTTCAAATTGACGGTCACTTGCGGGTCCTTGATGAAGCGCCCCCGAAAGCGTTCAGCCATCAAATCGCCCACTTCCCCCGGCGTCTTTCCCGCCACCTCCAAAGTGCCGATGAGAGGAAATGTGATGCGCCCGCTGGCGTCGACCTGAATTTCCTTCTTCGACAACTCCTCACTGCCAAACACGTCGACATTGAGGACGTCAAATGGCCCAACCCTGTAAGCCCTCTCATTGGCAGACAAGTCTGCCACTGTCGGCTCAGGCAAGGAATTGCCTTCCACAACTTCAAGGCCAGGCGCTCCGCCAATTGTGCCCGAAGACGACGCGCAGCCCATCAATGCTAGGGCTGTCGCTGCCGCCGCTGTAGACCTCAACAAGACGTCCATTTTCATGAAGATTTCAGCCTTCCTTCTGCATCCTGCGCGATGATGGGCTCCACGCCCACACCGCCGCAACGGCTAAAAGTGCAGACCCTATCGGAGTTCGCAGGGGATAGTCGCTGGCGCTGGCAAATGCCAGAACAAGAATGACGATGACGCCGCATCTCCTCAAATGCCCCGCCGCGCCCAACTCAGACAATGCCGACCTCGCCGCAGCAGCCCACATCACCAACGCCGCTCCGGCAAGGATCACGCCAGGCAATCCTGCAGTAAGGACAATGTCCAGCCAGTCATTATGCGCCTGATTGAAGTAACTCGGCATGAGGAGGCCGGCCGGCTCGTGTATTTGGTACACGGGCACAAACGTGCCAACGCCTGACCCCCAAGGCATATACTGCGGCAGGAATTCGATGACGCTTTGCCACACGGGCCACCTCAACTCTTCTCCAACGCCGTCCATCCTGTCGACGGCCTCGTCTCGTGCTAGGAAGACTGTCGCAGCCGCCATGCCCGCAGCAATCAAGACGCCCGCCGCCGCCTGCATCAGCCCCCTTAACGCAAATCCCTCACCGCCTTCCCTCCGAGAAAATCTCATGAAGGCGAGGCACGCAAAGGATACTGCTCCCACAACGAGGCCCATCCTCGAACCCGTCACCAAAATGAGCGGAACAAGCGCAGCCATGCCGGCAGCCACCACCAATCTGACGGACCGTGCCTGGCGAGTATACGCAGGCGCACACAACGCTATCGCAGCCAACATCGGAAACATCGCCGCCAGCATTGCAGCCTGATGATTGCGATTGGCAAACAGGCCAGCACTTTCAGAAGACACGCGGTAAAATCGCAAATCCACGCCAGCAGCCTGCGCAACGCCCACAAGCCCGCTCGCCATGCACATGACAGTAACTAAGGCCAGCAGCCTGACGCGGTCTCTTTCATCAAGCTGCACGCCCAAGAGCAAGGCAGCCGCAGGCACGCTTAAGGAGTAAAGCGCATTCTGCGTGCCTTCAGGAAACATGCTCAACGGACGCCAAATCCCTTCAAGGCCCGCAAATCCATCAACTTGCTCAATGATCTCGCGCCCCGGCAGCGACCGCCACACATCAGGCGGCAGCGGCACGAGGTGTAGGGCCGTCAGCAGAATTGCGCACCCCAAAATGATGATGGGAGGCCGAAACGCCCGCCAATGATCTGCATTAAAGCTGAACAGCGCAAATCCCGCCGCCGCAATGGCCAAGGGTCGAAGAAGCATCACGTGCGGCGTGTCGTATCGCGACGTGCCCCCCGTCACGAATACGATCGCGATGAGGGCGGCAAGGACAATGAGCTGCCTGCTCCAATCGCGCGGATTGAAAATCGAGTAAGTGTGCAAGGATTGGGACTTGTTTCTCGAAACCGCCATCAATCCCGCCGCCACATCAAACAATTTTGCCTACGAAAGGCCTCAAACGCATTCGGCTCTGCCGACTGCTCGACCCCCCCAACTCCGCCGCGCAAGGCCAGGCGCGCGATGAAGGGGCCCTTGAAAGTAAAACGGGGCCAAAAGGCCCCGCTTTTTTCTGCAACCTGCAACAACCCTTACGGGCTTACAGGAGCATTGTCTCCGCCTCCCGCGGCAACGACGGCCGCGATGCCAACGGCTGCAGCCACGAGGGCAATGATCAGGCCCGATCCGCCGCCCACTTCGCTTTCGTCTTCAACGGGGGCAACAGCGCGCGCCTTCGAAACTTCTGCCACTGCCGGCATTGCCGCCAGCGACAACACTGCTGCAGCTGCTAGAACCTTCTTGACCATGTCCATTCCTTTTTATTTCAAATCTTATTGCAAATTTGATTCGGTTCTAGCCAAGCCTGCCCGGCGAGGCAACCCCAAAGTGTGATAAGGTGACGCAACTGGACGAGTGTGGCTTTTCTGCCTAAGAAGCCCTGCCAAGCCAAACCGTCTCCAGACTGAGTGAGCAAGCCTTCTACGCTCTGATTATAACATGATGAAACTCCTGATAAAAATGTGGGGCCTCCTCGCCCTCTGCCCAAGGGGCAGGCACCTTCGCAGCAGCTCGCACATCCGCAAGTCTGGCGACACATACACATCCATCTGCCGATCATGCGGCAAGCCCATGATCCGCATAAGCAAGCGGCGCTGGAAGCTGGCCCAGGAAGACTAAGGCGCCGTAAAACATGGAGCCTCACGCTGCCCAGCATCAATCCTCGCCCCTCACGCCTCCATCACGCCCTAATCACTTTGCGCCAATTCCCTGCACAATGACGCGCAGGGTCTTGAGCGCGATGAGGACGTCAAGCCACAGCGACAAATTCTTGACGTAGTAAAAGTCGAGGCGAAGTTTTTGTCGCACGTCTTCCACATCCGCCACATGCCCCTGATTGACCTGCGCCCAACCCGTAATGCCAGGCCTCACAATGTGCCGGTACGCGTAGAAGGCAATTTCCTGGTCATACCAATGCGCAAGCTCCGCAGCCTCAGGCCTTGGACCAATCCAGCTCATTTCGCCCCTGAGGATGTTCCACGCCTGCGGCAGCTCGTCGAGACGCGTCTTTCTTAAAAAACGCCCCACGCGCGTGATCCTGTCGTCACCATCGCGCGTGACTGCGTCATGTCTGCGCGCATCCTCGCTCTCGCTGACGCCTCTCTCTTTCATGGTCCTAAACTTGACCATCTGAAAAAATTCGCCGCGGTGTCCGAGGCGCCTCTGGAAAAACAAAATTGGCCCCCGCCCATCCACCTTGATCATGATGGCTATGACGCCCACGACCGGCAGGATGATGGGAGCAAGCAGCAAGACTGCCGCAATGTCGATTGCTCTTTTGGCTGTCCGGTAAGGCAAATTGGGTATCAGCGACCCCAGTTCGTTTTCTCTGAGGTGGCTGATCCTGACCTCGCCCGTCAGCGCCTCCTCAATGAGGCGGTAGTGATAAACTGGAATGCCTTTTATGGCCGCCTTTGCCAGCATCCTTGCCCAATCATCGGTCTGGTCATGGTGCAAGTCCGCAACGACTGAACCGCTGATGAGTTCGCGATCGATGAGGTCGTCGAGCTCCTGCGGCGATCCCAGCCGCAAGAAGCCCGAATGCTTGAGGATGCGCTCGACATTGCCTGCCGGCACGACAAAATGCCGCACTTTTGGATTAACGTGCCGTATTCTGACCGTCACGAGATAGCTGATTGCAATCGTCGCCGCAGCGCACGGCAGGAGGAGGCTCCACGGCATGCCCGTCCTCAGCATCGCATTGACGCTTAATACGCCTCCAAACATCGCCAGGTTGACGGGCAAGACGTATGACAGCAGGCGCGCCCTCGAATACGCCCTCAGCTGCGTGATGACATACCACACAGCGACATTGGCCGCCGCCAACTGAATGACCCAACCGTCTGCAATCATGTCTGCGGCTGTTATGGACTTGAGCGTCGACCACGCCACCGCCGGCATGACGACGCCTGCAGTGATGTAAAATGCGACTTGCTCTGCCGCGCCCATCCTCTGCACGCGCTTTACTGTCGCAAGCCTCATGGGCGCTCTACTCATGACCTTGCGCGTCCCAAAAATGCTCGCCCCAAAAGCGCATCGAATACACAAACGCCTATCGCAGACGCAGCAATGTCGACTGCCCAATCCTTAAAGCTCGCATCACGCCCCACGCCAGGCATCGCCTGCGCGCACTCAATGGCAAGGCCCAAGGCGGCAAGCAGCAGCACAATCAGCGCGGCACTAGATTTCGGAAACGCCACCCTCGACAGAAGGGCAAGGCTTACAAATGCGCCAGCGTGTAGGAGCGTATCGCTCGGATTTCCTGGCACCTGAGGAGGATGCGGCAAAAGCGCCAAAATGACGCAAAGGATGACGGCACATGCCAGCGCCATCCGCCAAAGCCATGACCCAAGCCGCATAATGCGTGCGCCGGCCACGCCTAAATGGCTCGCCTCAGGCCGGCAATTGGCACCATCGCTCTCGTCGCCTTTCCCATCACGTCTATCAGCAGCCACGCCCTCTCATTTGGTATCAACGCATCAAGGCGGCCAATCATTCCAGCAAATGGCCCATCCTCAATTCTGACGCCGTCTCCCGCCTTCAATTCAAGGCCTGGCATCATCACGCCCTCATCATCGCATCGCGACTTTATGGCCCCTATCAGGCCCGCATCGACCGGCGCAGGCTTTCCACAAAAGGACACCAACCTCGCCACGCCATGCGTCGACTTGATGGCTCTCCATGGCGCGGACGCAGCATCAACTGCAACAAAGAAGTATCCCGCAAAGTATGGACGCATTGACGCCACAAGGCGCGAGCCTTTCCTAGACGTGTATTTCTCCATCGGCATGAAGACGTCAAATCCCTGCACGCAAAGATTGCGAGCAGCAATCTTCCACGAATTGGGCTTCGCCTGCGCAGCAAACCACTCAAGCATTTCGGTCCCCGCCATCATCGTCTTAGCAACTTCCCCAAACAAAGCCTGCGCCTAAGCCGCAAAGACGCCGCCCACGCAAGAAAAATTTCATTTATGAAAAGAACCCTTGCATCAACAATTAAAGACGCTATCGCTCAAATTTGAGCAATGCAATCGCATCTGCACAACATGGTCACTTACAATGGCGGCGGCGAGGGTCTTTCTCGTCCCGTGCGGCAGCCTGCGCCAAATACACGATCGCCTGATCCATTGGCGCACAACAACAAAGGCCTGCCCTCGTGACAGGATCGCGTCATCAGATGCAGGAAGACACGCGCACGCGCGTCTTGCGCCTCATTGCCGACAATCCGCAAATGACACAGCGCGAACTTGCAGACGCCGTCGGCATCAGCACCGGCAGCGTGCACTACCTCCTCAACGCCTTGCTTGAGGCGGGCCTCGTCAAATTCGGCAACTTCAGCGCAAGCCAAGACAAGCGCCGATACGCATACATACTGACGCCTAAGGGCGTTGCGGAAAAGGCCGCCCTCACGCACCGCTTCTTAAAGCGCAAAATGCAAGAGTATGAAGACTTGGCCCGCGAAATCGACGCCTTGGAAGAAGAAATGAGCCAAGAAGGCTCTGCCTCCGGCCAAGCCCTTTCGGGCACGCCAACTCGAAACAGATGACGCCCCAAAGCCGATGAACCCGCACCCAACTCTTTTGCAGCGCAAATGCGTGCCCAAGCCATGGGGCCGCCTGCGCCTGCCTCACCCCTTCGAAGGCGCCGCATCTGAGCAAATTGGCGAAGTCTGGTTCGATGACGCAGGAACGACGCAGGACTTGCTCGTCAAATACCTCTTCACCAGCGACAAACTCTCCATCCAAGTCCACCCATCCGACGATTTGGCGCGCCAGTCAGGCCTTGCCTCAGGCAAGGAAGAATGCTGGATCGTCATTGACGCAGATCCAGGCGCCGCTCTCGGCATCGGCACCAAGGTCCCGCTTTCGCCTCAAGAATTGCGCGCCGCAGCAATCGACGGATCAATCGAGCAATTGATGGACTGGAAGCCCGTCTCGCGCGGCGACTTCTTCTACATCCCGCCAGGCACCGTCCACGCCATCGGCGCAGGCGTGTCGATTATTGAAGTTCAGCAAAATGCCGACGTCACATACCGCCTCTACGACTACGGCCGCCCGCGCGACCTTCACTTGGATGACGGCATCAAAGCCGCAACCGCAAAGCCATACGACGAGCGCATGCACTCCCGCATCGACTTCGCTTGCGAAGCGCGCATCTTTGACGGCCCCAAATTCGGCCTCTGGATCATGTCCGACTGGCCCGCAGACGGCCTGTCTGGCGAAGCTGTGCAGATCATTCCCTTAAGGGGCCAAGTCTCGATCAGGCAAGGCTCTGGCCATGGCGTCACCGCACAAGCCGGCGACTGCGTGCTGTGCCAGCCCCTCGCCCGCCTTCACGCATCACCCGACTTCATTTGCATAATGGCTCAGGCAAAAGTTTAAACAGTGGACACAGTAACACACCCCATCACGCCCATCATCCTGTCTGGAGGCTCTGGAACGCGCCTCTGGCCCCTATCAACGCCAGAGCGCCCCAAGCAATTTCTTGAACTCTACGGCGAGGGCACCATGATTGCTCAGACCATGCTCCGCGTCGCTGACGCGGACACGTTCACGCCCCCCACTCTCATCGGCGCCGCTCACCACGAGGCGCTCTTGAAGGCCTCTTTGTCAGAAGCGGGCATAAGGAACGCCAGCATCATTTTGGAGCCATGCCCTCGCAACACCGCGCCCGCCATCGCCTTGGGCGCCTTGTATGCAGGCAAAGACGCGCTTCTTCTTGTGATGCCAAGCGACCACGTCATCCGCGACAACGAAGCCTTTCTTGCGTCTGTCACGCGCGCCGTGCCCGCAGCCCTTGAAGGCCGCCTCGTCACCTTCGGCATCGAGCCCACATCTGCCGATACGGGCTTTGGCTACATTCGCGCAGGCGATGCATTGGAAGGCGTGCCTGGCGCATTTGATGTCGAAGCCTTCATCGAAAAGCCCGACCACGCAAGGGCACGTCACATGCTGAGTGAAGGCGGCCACTGCTGGAATGCAGGCATCTTCCTCTTCAATTCGGGTGCCTTTCTTGCAGAATTGGAGCGCCACCACCCCCACGTGTTGGAAGCCGCCAAAGCTGCCATCCAGCGCGCCGGCAAGTGGGACAACATAATTGCCCCCCAGGCTGAAAAGTTTGAAGCCTCTCCATCCATCTCCGTCGACTACGCCGTCATGGAATTGTCAGACAAGGTCGCCGTCGTGCCCATGTCTTGCGGATGGTCGGATTTGGGCAGCTGGGACGCGCTTGCAGACATTGGCGACAAGGACGAGGATGGCAACGTCATCATCGGCAACGTTCGCACTGAGGCCTGCTCCGGCAACCTCATCAACGCCTCGGGTCTGCGCGTCAGCGCTGTGGGCATGACTAACACCATCGTCGTCGTCTCTGGCGAGGAAGTCCTCATCATGCCCCGCGGCCAATCCCAATGCGTCAAGGACTTGTCGCAGTGACCTATGCGATTGAACGCTTAAGGCTTTGCGTCTTCGCGCATCTGGCCCGAACACCGGGCACCCACTTTTCGGGACGCGCTATGATAGTTTGCGTTATCGGGGGTTTGGGGGCTCGGTTGCAGAACCGGCTCCTTGGCCGGAAGAGAAATTTCCCAGCTTGCCGTATTTAGCCCGACGGCTCCGGGGCACCGTAATTCATTAGCTCTTTAACCGCCCTTGAGGAACGGCCATGGCTCATTTTTCTAACCAATCTGATCGTCGACAACGCTTCCTACGCCCTGTCGATATAATGGAATGGTTGCCCAAAGGTGACATCGCTGACCAACTTAAGAACTAGCCTTTTGGGCGAAGGCTCTTCAAGGGCGCGGTTAACTAAAAAGGAATTTGAAAATGAGGATCAGCATTTTTGGCATGGGGTATGTTGGCGTGGTAAGTGCAGCTTGCCTGCTCAGGGACGGCCACATAATCACAGGCATAGACCCTGTCCAAAGTAAGGTGGATGATTTAGCAGAAGGACGCTCGCCTATTTCTGAGCACGGCGTTCCTGAAATGCTCGCCACGGGTCACGCCGATGGCCGGTTATTCGCCGCTACAGATCCGTTCGAGGGGGTCAACAATGCAGATTTGATATTCGTGTGCGTAGGCACACCTAGCGACCCTGATGGTGGAATTAATCTTAGTCATGTGATTAGCTGTATGGGCGAAATAGGCAGGGCCTTGAAGCACACAGTTTCGCGCCCTCTAATCGTCTTAAGAAGCACGTCGCTGCCTGGAACTACCGAAGCACTCGTGATCCCCACCCTTGAGAAGGAATCCGGACTCAAGGTGGGGAACGATTTTGACGTGGTTTTCCACCCAGAATTCTTGCGCGAGTCCAGCGCCGTTCGAGACTTCGATGAGCCACCTAAGATCGTTCTCGGCGAGGGGAGGAATGGAGCCGGTGACCGCCTCATGGAAATCTACACCACCAAGTACGAAGCGCCTCGTTGGCGAGTTGGATTGGCGGAGGCAGAGCTGGTTAAATATGCTGACAATCTTTTTCATGCAGTGAAAGTAACGTTCGCCAACGAGCTTGGCGCAATCGCTCGCAGCGTAGGCATAGACGCCCGCCGCGTTGCGGACGTGTTTTGTAGCGACAAGAAGTTGAACATCAGCGCCCGTTACCTACGCCCGGGTTTCGCCTATGGCGGATCGTGCTTGCCGAAAGACCTCAGTGCTATCAACCGCTTCTGCAGCCTCAAAGCCATTGAAACGCCAATGCTTAAAGGAGTTCTGGAGAGCAATGCGGTCCAAATAGATCAGTTCGCCAAGCGAATTCTGAACACTGGCTTTAATACAATCGGAATAGTTGGCTTGGCATTTAAGAGTGGCACAGACGATATGCGAGAAAGTCCTTACCTGAACGTGGCCAAGATACTCTGTGGCGAAGGCAAGGCGTTGCAAGTATTCGATCCCGGAGTCGATATTTCCAGGCTAATTGGTAGCAACCGCGACATGGTCCAGGCAGCCCTTGGGCATCTTGAGCCGTTCATGGTGCCTTCACTTGAAGACCTGAGCAAGTGTGAATTGATATTGATAAACCACCGTATTGTCTCGGCCGACCAAGTAATGGCCTGGCTTGAATCCGGAAAAAAGGTTTTCGATTTGGCTAGTATTGAAGGCGTAGACACAGGGTCTAATAGTTACGAAGGCATTTACTGGTGAATTTATGAAAATACTTTATGTGCACCAATACTTTATAACTCCGGCCCAGCACGGTGGAACTCGTAGTTACGAGTTCGCCAAGCACCTCATGTCAAGGGGCCATGAGGTTACGATGATTACCAGTGGTTTGCAGAATACCGAATTCCCCGTCAAAGCTGGCGACAAAGTAACGGAACACGATTGCGATGGTATTCGCGTCCTCTCAATAGCAGCTGGCTACAATGACGCCCGGAGGGGGACAGGCATGGGTGGCTTTGCCCGAATGCGTAACTTCCTACGCTTTGCCAATCTTGCTACTAAGGTTGGCAAAACAGTCGCCAAACCGGATATTATCCTTTGCTCGCATACGCCGCTAACGGTCGGTCTCACTGGCATCAGGTTGAAAAAGCACTTTGGCGTGCCATTTGTTTTCGAAGTGCGTGATCTCTGGCCCGATGCACTAATTAACATCGGTGCGCTCCGCAACCCGCTGGCAATATGGTTCCTCCGCCGCATGGAGCGCAGGGCGTATGATGGAGCAGATCACATCGTGGCACTTTCGCCGGGGATGAAGTTGGGTGTTTGCAGGCAGGGAGTTGCAGAAGAAAAAGTTTCTGTGATCCCCAACTCCAGTGATCTGGAGCTTTTTCATCCGGATATTGACGGCAGCGAACATCGCGAGCGCCTTGGATTACGCGGCAAATTTACGGCCATATATTTCGGAGCGATGGGTTTGGCAAACGGGCTAGACTACGCTTTGGAAGCAGCAAATATTCTTAAGCGACGTGAAAGAGACGACATCGTGCTCGTTCTGCATGGTGAGGGTGGCATGAAAAGCGATTTGAAGGCGCGCGCCGCACATGCGAATTTGACGAATGTGATTTTCAGCGATTCGCTCCCCTCCAAACAGGAAGTATCTCGCGTCGTTGCGTCCTGTGATGTTTGCATGACAATCTACAAAGCAACAAAAGAGGTTACTTGGTCGCCTAACAAGATGTTCGACGCATTGGCGGCGGGCAAGCCTGTGTTGATAAACGTAGGGCAGTGGTTGGGTGAAACGATTGAAGAGAATGGTTGTGGCATAAGTTGCTCGCCGGAAGATCCAACGGATCTAGCAGATGCACTGGAGAAGCTATCCGCGGACCCTCATCTCCGGGCCCGGATGGGAAGAAACTCTCGCGCCCTGGCAGAGAACGAATTTGACCGAAAAAAGCTTGCGGCGCGCTTAGAAAACGTTCTCGCAGAAACGTTATCGTGAGCGCAATAGATCAAGAACTAAAGAAAAACGTCAGAGAATTTGAGTGTGGCGAAGCAAAAGCAGCTGCAATTCAGGCCCTTGACCATATAAACACCCCCCCGTCTAGATAAATGAAACACAAGGACAAGCTAATGCTTGAAGAAAGCACAATTCTGGTGACCGGTGGCACTGGCTCCTTCGGCAGTGCGTTCGTTCCCATGACGCTGGAAAAATTCAATCCGCGCAAAATAATCATACTGTCGCGAGACGAAATGAAACAATGGGAAATGAGCAAGAAATACGGGAGCGATCCGCGCGTTCGCTTCTTTATCGGGGATGTGCGTGATCGCGACCGACTGCACCGGGCTCTTGACGGTGTCGATTACGTGGTCCACGCCGCTGCGACAAAGATTGTGCCAACTGCAGAATACAATCCCTTTGAATGCGTGAAGACCAACGTTTTTGGTGCGATGAATTTGATAGATGCCTGCATTGACAGGGGCATCAAGAAAGTGGTGGCCCTTTCGACAGACAAAGCATCGAGCCCGGTAAACCTCTATGGGGCTACTAAGCTGGCCTCGGACAAGCTCTTTGTGTCAGGCAATGCATATGCAGGCGAGCACGGCACCACCTTCTCGGTCGTACGATACGGCAATGTGATGGGATCGCGAGGATCGGTCATTCCTTTCTTTATGTCGATCCGAGACGAGGGCGTATTGCCCATCACCGATCCGCGCATGACGCGTTTCATGATCTCGCTAGAGCAGGGTGTTGATTTGGTCTGGCACGCCCTTGCGGACATGCAGGGTGGCGAAATCTACGTGAAGAAGATCCCCTCGATGCGCGTTACCGAAATTGCCAATGTGGTAGCCCCCGGGGCCACCCAGAAAATCGTTGGTATCCGCCCAGGTGAAAAGCTGCACGAACAGATGATCGGGATTGAGGACGCGCCTTATACCTACGAATACCCTGAGCACTTCAAAATCCTACCAGCTATCAACGATTGGGATAGCACCGCTGAGCGCATCCAGGACGGCAAACGTGTCGCTAAAGACTTCACCTACTCCAGCGAAAGCAATCCAGAATGGATGAGCGAGGCGGCCCTAGCTGAGTGGATCGACGCCAATACCGAAAATATCGGAGCGAACTGATGATTCCATACGGCCGCCAAGACATCTCTCAGGAAGACATAGACGCGGTGAACGAGGTTTTGCGCTCGGATTTCCTTACACAGGGGCCGATGGTTCAGCGTTTCGAGGCGGCGGTCGCATCCTGGGCTGGCGCAGCGCGTGGGGTGGCTGTCAACAGTGCGACCTCCGCGTTACATATCGCATGTCTTGCGCTAGATTTGGGCCCTGGCGACCGGCTCTGGACTAGCCCCGTGACCTTTGTAGCCTCAGCCAACTGTGGACTTTATTGTGGCGCGACTGTCGATTTCGTCGATATCGATCCCAGAACGTACAACATGAGTGTCGCAGCGTTGGCCGACAAGTTGGCTGATGCCGAAAAAACAGGCACCTTGCCTAAGGTTATTATCCCGGTGCACATGTGCGGACAATCCTGCGACATGGCTGCGATCGGTGCGTTGGCAGCGTCGTATGGCATACGCGTAATTGAGGATGCGAGTCATGCGATCGGCGGGTACTGGCAAGGGAGCCCAGTTGGCAATTGCGCGCATTGCGACATCACCGTGTTCAGCTTTCACCCGGTCAAGATTATCACAACTGCCGAAGGCGGTCTAGCAACCACAAATGACCCGGAACTGGCCTCCCGCATGGAACGCCTAAGAAGCCACGGCATTACGCGCGAGCCTGACTTGATGACGCATGCCCCGGATGGCCCTTGGTATTACCAGCAGATCGAACTCGGGTTGAATTACCGGATGACCGACATGCAGGCAGCGCTTGGCCTCTCGCAGATGGCACGGCTAGAGCCTTTCGTCGTTCGCAGGCATGCGCTTGCAGAAAGATATGATGCTGCACTTGCGGATCTCCCACTCACTACACCATGGCAGCATCCCGACGCCTATTCAGCCTTCCATCTTTATGTGATCGCACTCGATGATGCTGCACGGCACCGGGCCGTTTTTGAAGGATTGCGTGCAGCTGGAATTGGCGTGAATCTTCATTATATTCCTGTACATCTGCAGCCATACTATCGGGACATGGGCTTTGCCCCCGGTGATTTCCCGACCTCTGAGGCATACTACAGCCGGGCAATTAGTCTGCCGCTCTTTGCCACGATGACGGAGGCGCAACAGGATGAAGTAGTTACGACACTAGAAGGTCTTTTGTCCTGATGCGTCTGGCCATCATACCGGCACGCGGCGGAAGCAAGAGGATTGCACGGAAGAACATCCGCGATTTCTGCGGCCGGCCAATAATAGCCTGGTCAATCACAGCCGCAAAGGAAAGCAAGTGCTTTGACCATGTAGTTGTCTCCACTGATGACGACGAGATCGCGGATATCGCTCGACAAGAAGGGGCCGAGGTACCATTCCGGCGCCCTTCAGAACTCGCAGATGACCTAACGCCCACAATTCCGGTCATCGCGCAGGGGATAGAGGCCTGCGAGGCGCATTATGGAGAGGCTGCCAAGGAGGTTTGCTGTCTTTATGCGACTGCGCCCTTCGTCCGTCCCACCGATTTGAAGGTCGGTTTCGATCTCCTCGAGCTTGGCAAATACAGATACGTTTTTCCTATTACAACATATCCTTTCCCCATCCAACGCGCCCTAAGACGGAAGGATTCAGGGCATGTAGCAATGTTCAGCCCTGAGAACTTTTCTAAGAGATCCCAAGATCTTGAAGAAGCTTGGCACGACGCAGGGCAATTCTATTGGGGAACGGCGCAAAGTTGGCGAGAGGGGCACCCGATCTTCCGCGGATCGGTCTTCGGGATCCCTTTGCCCCGACACCGGGTTCAGGACATCGATACCCCCGAGGATTGGGCGCGCGCCGAACTGCTGTTTAACGCTTTATCATTTTTCAAGGAGAAATCTCATGGCTCCCTTCAAGACTGACCAGGAAAAATTCTGGGCAGGTAAATTTGGCACGGAATATATACAGCGCAATCAAGGTGATCGGCTTCTTGCTTCGAATTTGGCATTTTTCTCCAAGGCGCTTGGCGCCGCACATGAGGTAAGTAGCTGTGTGGAGTTCGGAGCCAATATCGGCATGAACCTCAAGGCCCTTCGCCTTTTGCATCCGGACATGCATCTGTATGGGATCGAGATTAATACCGCAGCCGCGACCCAGCTGGCTCAGGCCATTGGATCCGAGAACTGCATTCAGGGCTCAATCCTTGAGATCACTCCTCCCGAGTGTGATTTAGCTCTTATAAAAGGGGTGCTGATCCACATTAACCCCGATGCTCTGCCCGATGTTTACGACAAGCTGGCTGCCGCGACGCGGCGCTGGCTTTTGGTGGCGGAATATTACAATCCCTCGCCTGTCTCTATTCCATACCGCGACCACGATGATCGCTTGTTCAAGCGTGATTTCGCGGGCGAAATCATGGAACGGCATCCATCTTTTAGGCTAGTGGATTACGGCTTCGCCTATCGGCGCGACCCGCAATTCCCTCAAGACGACATCACCTGGTTCCTTATGGAAAAGAAAGGCTGAGGCGATGATTACCTGGTGCAAGCGCTGCGTTATGCCCGACACTAAGCCCGATCTCCTCCTAGATGATGAGGGCATATGCAATGCATGCCGCAGCTACGAGAGCCGTAGTATTGTCGACTGGGACAAGCGCCGCAGAGAACTGGAGGAGGTGCTTGCGCGCTATCGCAACACCGACGGCTCAAACTGGGATTGCATAGTGCCCGTTTCGGGCGGCAAGGATAGCACCTATCAGGTGATCCGGATGCTGCAGCTCGGCCTTAACCCGCTTTGCGTAACATCGACAACCTGCGACCTGTCGGACATCGGCCGCAAAAATATCGAGAATATCAAGGCGTTGGGTGTGGATTATGTGGAGTTCTCGCCGAACAAGAGGGTGCGCGCGACGCTTAACCGGATTGGCTTAACTGAAGTCGGAGATATCTCCTGGCCCGAACATGTCGGGATCTTCACCATCCCCGTCCGCGCAGCGGTGCAATACCGAGTTCCGCTTATTGTTTGGGGCGAAAATAGCCAGAACGAATATGGCGGCCCTGCGGCGGCGGCGAGTAACAATGTGCTAAACCGGCGCTGGCTCGAAGAGTTTGGCGGACTTTTGGGTATGCGCGTGTCAGATCTAGTGGGCCAGCACGGGCTCGAAGAACGGCACATGATCGCCTATACTTACCCGACCGACGCGCAGCTCTCCGAAGTCGGTGTAACGGGACTGTTCCTAGGCCATTATATCCCTTGGGACGGCCTTTCTAATGCGCTGATCTCGGTCGCCAACGGCTTCACCAGTTATCCCATGACGGTCGAGGGATCTATGGTGAACTACGAAAACCTCGACAATTACCATACTGGGATCCACGACTATTTCAAATTTCTGAAATTCGGCTTCGGCCGTGTAACGGACCTTGCCTGCCTGCATATACGACGCGGGCGCTTGACCCGCCAGGATGGGGCCGACATCGTTAGGCAGCTAGATGGGAAATTCCCATGGAAATATCTTGGTAAGTCGCTCGAGGACATTCTCCACCCCCTCGACATGACGGTCGAGGAATTCATCCGCATCTGTGACCGCTTCACTAACAAGAAGCTCTTCGAGCGGCATTCCGACGGATCGCTGGCTAAGGACGCCGATGGCAACCTTTCGCTTAACCGCGAGGGCTTTTTATGAGAGTTGGAGTGGCGGATTACGGCGTTGGCAATCTCGGCTCGGTCATGCGATCGCTCGAAGAGTTGGGGGCTGACCCCGTTTTGATTTCAAAGGCTGCTGACCTCGAATGGGCCGACCGGATCATCCTGCCTGGTGTTGGCGCCTTCGCCGATTGCATGGAGGCACTTGAGGCAGGCGGTTGGCCTGAGGCAATCTCACAAATGGTGCAAGTCGAGGGCCGTCTCATTTTAGGTATCTGCGCGGGCATGCAGCTTTTGTCGAGCGGCAGTACCGAAGGCGCATCCGATAAAAAAATAGTACCGGGCTTGGGCTACATTCCTGGCCTGGTTCGAAATATTGGCCAGCTAGGCGTGACCAACCGCATCCCTCATATCGGCTGGAACGCGGTTTTGGCGGGGTCGGCCAGCGGCACCTTTTTCGAAGGTATCCCCGATGGCACCGATTTCTATTTCGTCCACTCGTATTCCTTCGTACCTGACGATCCGGCTCATGTCGCGGCCACGGTGCATTACGGCGTGAGTTTGACAGCAGCGGTCCGCAAGGATCACGTCTGGGGCACGCAGTTCCATCCCGAAAAAAGCTCACGCGCGGGATTACGGGTGCTGAAGAATTTCATTGACGCGAAGGTATGAGAGGCAGGTTCGGAACATGCTGAAGGTGCGGGTCATTCCAACGTTGCTCTGGAAAGGGGTTGGACTGGTCAAGGGCGTGAGTTTCGACAGCTGGCGGAGGGTCGGACCGGTTCTGCCGGCGATCAAGGTATACAACCGGCGTGAGGTTGACGAACTGGCGCTGTTCGACATTTTGGCACATTCCAGCGGCGAAGGACCCGACCTCGAATCGATTGTGGATTTCAGTAGCGATTGCTTTGTACCGTTGACTGTTGGCGGCGGAATTACCCGACTGGATCAGGTGCAGCCCCTGTTGCGAGCCGGTGCTGACAAGATAAGCTTAAACACGGCGCTCCACGATAATCCCGCCCTGGCCTCTGAGATTGCCAAGCGTCACGGTGAGCAATGTGTCGTTGCAAGCATCGACGCCCGGGCCGAGGAAGGCACTTGGATCTGCTATAAACGCGCTGGAACCCAACGGACTCGCCGCAAGGCGGCCGATTTCGCGCGCGAGATGGAGGATCGCGGCGTCGGCGAAATACTCATTACCTCAATCGAACGAGATGGCACGATGGAAGGTTACGACTTGGCCCTTATTGAATCCGTAGCCAGCGCTGTGTCTATTCCTATAATTGCCTCCGGCGGAGCCGGAAGCTATCAGCATTTAGTCGAGGCGGTAATACAGGCAGGAGCCTCGGCCGTGGCAGCTGCCAGCATGTTTCATTTTACCGAGCAAACACCCGCGGGCGCCAAAGCTGCGCTGGCTGAGGCGGGCCTTCCGGTTCGTATGTCATATGCCGAGAGCTAAAACTCATTTTATCGTTTTTCGGGCAGATGCATCCATCAAGATTGGCAGCGGTCACGTCATGCGCTGTCTGACTCTAGCCGACGCACTTGCTGCGGAAGGGTGTGTATGCCATTTCCTCTGCCGGGATTTGCCGGGGAACATGATGGCGCGTATCGCGGGGCGAGGGTATGGAGTGACAGCTCTTCCTGCGCCGACCCCAGATGAGGAAAGGTCCCTGAAGAGCGCAGGCCCAGCCTCTCCAGACGCCAGTTGGACGGACGTACCTCTCAAGGACGAGATCGCGCAGAGTCGCGAGGCAATAACCCGTTTGACCCCCGATCGGGTGATCGTCGATCACTACGCGCTAGATGCTCGCTGGGAAACGGAGGCGGTGCCGCGAGGCATTCCGGTCATGGCGATTGACGACCTCGCCGACAGGACGCACGTCTGCGATATTCTGCTTGACCAGAACCTGGGGCGTTCGGAAGCAGATTACGACGGCCTGGTCCCGGGATCAGCCCTGCGTTTGATCGGCCCTAAATTCGCGTTGCTACGCCCTGAATTTGCTGCGGCCCGGCCGGTCAGCCTTGCACGCCGCGAAGAGCCCCATCTGCATCATGTGATGATCTCCATGGGGGGCATGGATGCGGATGATACTACCAGCCAACTGCTTGATGCGCTCACTGTAATGGCAAAAGGTGCCGGACTACCCGAAGGGCTGGAGCTAAGTGTGGTAATGGGCAACATGGCACCGCATTTGAAGTCGGTGCAGGCGCGCGCCGCCTCTATGCCCTGTCCCTGCAACGTTGAAGTGAATGTCGAGGACATGGCCGCGCTTATGAGCAGTGTGGATCTGGCGATCGGTGCCGCTGGCAGTACCTCCTGGGAGCGGTGCTGTCTGGGCTTGCCGTCGCTTCTGCTAGTGCTGGCGGACAATCAACGCCCCAACGCAGACGCGCTCGTCAACAGCGGAGCGGCGATACTTTTAGGAGATAGCCGGCAGGAAGATTGGTCAATGATTCTGCAAGGACATTTGCAAAGAGACGCTACCCATAACCGTCTGCGGGAAATGTCCTTGGCCGCCGCCAAGCTGGCGGATGGCGGGGGAGCCGCCCGAGTTTTGGCTCAAATCCGATTGCGCTGGAACCAAATGCGCCCAGCTGATCTTAACGA
Organism: Altererythrobacter litoralis; assembly: GCF_036324225.1. Lineage (NCBI taxonomy): Bacteria > Pseudomonadati > Pseudomonadota > Alphaproteobacteria > Sphingomonadales > Erythrobacteraceae > Altererythrobacter > Altererythrobacter litoralis. Next base: position 16,557 of record NZ_JAZDQV010000007.1, on the reverse strand, counting down.
CATCGATCTCATCTGGAATTGGCGCTACGGCAATCATGCAGAGCGGTTCTATCGCAGCCCCCATGTTCCCGATCTCGGTGCTCATACTTCATGGATGGTAAAGGCGTTATCTGATCCGTTGCGCGATCTGCGTATCTTCTGTCATGCGGGACAGCCGGCGGCTCATATACGTTTCGACATTGCGCCCCAGGATCCTGCTGTCGCTGAAATCAGCATTTGTCTTTCCGGCGATCTACGTGGTCAGGGCATCGGACAACGGGCGCTTGGCATGGCCATCATGGACCCGCCACCGGGCGTGCGGCTTCTTCATGCGGAAGTACATCGAGATAATGTCGCTTCGGTCCGGATCTTCGAGAAGCTGGGCTTTCGCCAAGTTGCAGCCGATGGAGATTTTTATCGAATGAAGTTACGGCTTAATATCTCCAGAAATCAGACGGCAATTTAGTCAATTCCGATGGGGGCACCACATTTATGATACTTGAAATCTCAGGTCGCAGGATCGGTTCTGGCTATTCCCCTTATGTAATTTGCGAACTTTCCGCGAACCATAACGGTGATTTCGATGCTGCCATTCGTCTTATCGAGGCCGCTAAAAAGACCGGTGCCGATGCGATCAAGATACAGACCTACCGGCCGGATACAATCACGCTGAAAAGCGATCGGCCCGAGTTTCGTATTTCGGGAGGCCTCTGGGATGGGTCCACGCTTTATGATCTCTACAAGAAGGCGCATACGCCATGGGAGTGGCACAAGCCGATGTTCGATTATGCGCGTAAGCTTGATATTCCCATATTCTCGACGCCGTTCGACTTCACGGCCGTCGATCTGCTCGAGGATCTAAATGCGCCAGCCTACAAGATAGCCTCCTTCGAAGCGGTCGATTTGGCGCTGATCCGATATGTTGCCTCGACCCGTAAGCCTATGATCATCTCAACCGGCATGGCCGACGCCGACGAGATCGCGGAGGCAATAGAGGCGGCGCGACAGGGCGGCTGCACCCAGTTGGCGATCTTGCATTGCGTCAGCGGCTATCCCGCGCTGGCAGAAGATTACAATCTGATGACGATTCCGGACATGATCGAGCGCTTCGGTCTTGTCACGGGGCTGTCGGATCATACGCTCGACAATACGACTGCGATCGCCAGCGTGGCCCTGGGCGCATCAATTATAGAAAAACATTTTACCCTTGATCGCTCCGGCGGCGGACCGGATGATAGTTTTTCTCTCGAGCCAGCGGAATTCACCCAACTCTGTAACGGCGCCAAAACCGCTTGGGCTGCGATGGGTCAAGTCGACTACAGTCGGAAATCAAGTGAACAGGGCAACGTGATCTTTCGCAGGTCGCTCTATATTGCACAAAATATTCCGGAAGGTAGCCAAATTACTCCGAACAACGTACGCTCCGTCCGCCCTGGGTTCGGTTTAGCCCCCCGACATTACGACGAGGTTATGGGCCGACGCGCCGCGCGTGATCTGAAATTTGGCGAACCGCTCCTTTGGGATTGCCTCCGGGAAGATTAAAATTGCCCCTACTGAGCCTATCATGATCACCGGAGACCAACATGAGTACTATGGTCAATTACGTCAAGGCCGTCGCCGCCTCGGCTTGGATGCATTCCTTAGGCGCCCGCGGCGATCTCCGCAAGTTAAAGGAGAAGACGGCAATGGTCCTGCCCGACGTTCTGCCGAGCGCGTCCTGTCAGGAAATGATCGCGCGGATCGATACGGCCGCGGATGAAAGCGCGCATCCGCGCGTTTGGCGCGATGACGTCGTTTCGGATACCCGGGTACTTGGCTTTGAGCAGGATATACCTGACTTACTGCCGCAACTCGCGGTAGAGCGCCGGATTGCCGCGGCCGACGCCTATACTGGCCGCAAGACGAAAGCCTGGTTTCTGATGGCGAACCGCGTGGTGCCGAGGCGGAACAACCTCGGCTCAGGTGGCGGCCTGCACCGTGATTCACCGTTTTCGCATCAGGTCAAGTATATCTGGTATTTGTCAGATGTAACGACCGAGAACGGCCCGTTCCAGTTCATCCCCGACACCCATTTCAACCTTCTGAAGACTCGCGCGGAATATCCACTGGGCCAGACCCGCTTCGACCGCGTAGCGCATGATATGGTGGAGGTCACGGCCAAGGCTGGGTCGCTGCTGATTTGTGACACCAAGTGCATCCATAGAGGCAAGCCGATCCAAGCTGGCGCGCGCTACGCCGTGACCCTCTACACGCTGCCCACCGAGGACGGCGCTAGAAACCTCTTGCATGGCAGCGGCATAGACCCCGAGCTGGTGGTCCAGCCACGCCCTTCGTGAACGATGCCCGATAAAGCGAGCCGTGGCGCATTGGCAGGGGCCGCAGGCCCCGCCGGGCGTCGAGCTGCTATTCTTCGTATGTCCCGGCTGCTTGTTCTTCGGCTTGTGCCGCTGTTAATGCGGCCCGCCGCGGTCGTGCTGGAAGGTGCACTTCTGAGCGACGGCTATATCCTGATTCTGCTGATGCCGGTGGCGATGATGGCGCTGACCATCTCCTCCATTCCGGTGCATCTTGACTATTTCCGCTCACATGCCGGGATGGCGGGACATATCCGGCTGGGCCAGATATACAGCTCCGCATTCAGCTGGCTGACGCTGGTAAGCCTGATGGTGCTGGCCGGTCTGCTAATGGTGCTGCCACTCGGCTTCAGCCCGCTGCTCATCTCTGCGATCTGCCTGACCTTCCTGATCGAGAAGCTCGCGGACGAAACTTGTCGGACTTTGGAGTTCAGCAAGGCCTTCGTAAAGTGGTTCCTGGTTCAGTCGCTGCGGTCCGGCTGGTTTATCCTACCGGTCGGCGTTAGCCTGACTGGTGCGGATTACGGCGATAGCTTCTTGGCGTTCGCGGGGCTAATCCTGATCCTGATGGCCCTGGCCTTCCTTCGGGTGACCGGGCTACGGCCTCGCCTTGGTCTTGATGGGATGGCGGAAATCCGAACTAACCTGGTCTTTCTCGCAGGCAGCCTCCTCTCCGCTGGCTACGTACAACTGCCTCGACTGCTTGTCGCGAAACTCTTTCCCGAACAGGCCCATGTCTACCTAGCGACGACGCAGCTCTGCCAGGGGGCGTCTCTGATCTTTAGTGTGCAATACCAGATTCCCTACCGCAAAATTATCGCCCGCCGTCCAAAGCTCTTCCAGCGTCGCATGTGGCCGACGATGCGGCGGCTTCTCGTGCCGGTCGTGCTTACAGCAATCCTTTACCTCGCCGGGGATGCCAGCAGCCTGCTTGCCTATCCGTCGCGGGATATCGTCCAAGTTGCGCTACTCTTGCCGATCCTCACCGCGGACACGCTGATGCTCGTTGTTCTAAGCGCGCATCTTGGCTATCTCCAGTGGTTCGTCGGCAAATACTCGGCCTTCATGACCTATCTGATCTGTATCGGAACCGCGGGCCTTTGGGCAGCGCTTCTGGTGAGCAGCGGGCTCTGGCAGGCTCTGTCCCTCTTGGCCGTGCCTGCTCTAACGATACTGACGGGTGCTGTTTGGCTGTTTATCGTTATCATGCGCTATTTTCGAAGGAGCCCGCTCCATGGCTGATGCCACCACGTTCGGCAATCTACCCGTCCGCGATGCGGCCCCCATGTCGCATGTGCAGGCCACCGCCATTGCGCTCGCCCGGCGGAATACGGGGTTGTTTTTGGCTTTCCTTTATCTGCAGGATATCTTTTGGCTGATGGCATCGCGAGTTACCCTCGTTTTTGCCGAACCCATGTATCAGGTGTCGCGATTCGAGTGGCCGATTGCCGGCATGGTCATCATTATCGCGACAACCTTAGCCGGACTTGGCATAGTCTTTGCCAGGCTGATGCGTCCACTACCCAGGATATCAGTCCCGCAATGGATGCTTCGGGCAGTCGTTCTCGTCGCGATAGTATTCAACATCTTAACGACAGTTTTCATAGATAGCGCCGCCCGATATTCATCAGGTGGATTGACCGGAAGCTCGGGCGTTCTCTATAGTGCGGCACAGGCATTGAGCCTCGCAGGTATGGTAGTTTTGCTTCGCGCTCAGAAATGCGGCAGACCATTTTCAAAGCTCTGGATATTTGCCCTTATGGGCAGCATGGCGCTCTCAATTGACGGGCTAGCCAGCGCGCTTACGATCTGCATGTTCGCAGTGATCATCTTCGAAATTCAGTTTCGCCGCTTGGGCCGCGTGATCATTATGGCCCCCTTAGTCTTTGGCTTGCTATGGAGCGGCTTCCAAGCGAAATTTAACGAGATTCCGGCATATCTGACGCCGGAATTTATGATCAGATGGGTGATTGGCCGGCTTTCCATAAGCGCTGAACAGATGTACACATACCAAGCAGGAAACGGTATAATCGGAGAAGAAGTCTCCTATCTAGAGCTCGTCTCCAGAGCGATTTCGGACCGTTTCGATCTGGTCCTGAGGGGACGGACACCAAAGTTTGAATATCCACGCAGCGTCTCCGAAGCCATGTATTTTGACATTACGGGCTCTTTCGGGTCAGGCGCCAGCCCTGGCGCGCTCTTAAGCGCGACCCAAATGGGCCTCTTTTTCTTTCTCCCCCCTTTGGTTTTAAGTTTTCTGTTTATGCAATATTTTCATAGGATGCCGGGAAAGATATCCCTTTTACAAATGTTTGCATATGCCTTTATCTTTAATACGTTGCACTCCAATTTTTCGGAATTTTTAACAATCATTTCTCCGACCCTACTGATCGTTACGCTATTCGTTCTGGCGTGCCTATTCTCGGCCGACAACCGAAATGGGAGCCTGAGAGGTTTGAAAAACTCGTAATTATGGGAAGAGAATCGTCTCTGCCGCAGCGCGTATTGCTCGATTCATTGATCGCAGAAAGTCATGCTTTCAACGGGCAGGAGATACACGCCGACATTGGTCCGGGGATCGCCCGAAAGAGACCTGCCTTTAGGATTATCTTCCCGATCGTGCGGCTGGCATCTCGAAGTCGCCTCGCTAACATGCTGATGGTGGCGGCGGTCGTCCTCGGCTATCGGGTCATTCGGGAGCCGAACGGGGATGCCGAAGTATTTCAATATGGCGTCTCGGACAACAACGTCAGCGCTTTCACGAGGCTGAACGAGTGCCTGGATCTGCGAACCCGCAGCGCAATCTGCATGAACGGGCGTCCGATCCCGCTTGGGGCACGGCTAAAGATAGCCATTTCGATAACGCCCCTGCGGTCGGCCGGTGGCGCGTTGCGCGCGCAAAGACACCCGGACCCGCTGGTGCATCTGCAAAGCGTGCTAGCGGTCGCGGCTTCAGTGATTTTCTCCGTACGGCCCCTGAGCGGCAACCTAAAAGTGGTTTGTATCGCATGTGACCATTCTCCAATAGTCATGGCGCTTCTGGCCGCGGCGCGGCAACAAGGTAAGAGAACCTGCTATGTGCAGCACGCACCGGTCACTGAACATTTCCCGCCCCTCACCTATGACCTGTCGATACTCCATGACCGTGCCTCGGTCGAAGCATACCGGAAGGTTTCAAAAAGGCTGAATGTTCCGTTCAATGATGACGCAGTCACTATCCTGCCGCCCTTTGCCGAGGCATTCCGGGCGCCACAGGTTGATCCACCACCTTACCGGATCGGAATTTGCCTCAGCTTTTTGCCGGATAAGCCTCGGATTAAAGAGCTGGTTGCGTCCCTCTCTGCCCGGAGAGATGTGGCTGGAATCCATCTCAGGCGCCATCCGCGCTGCAGCCATGACTGGAGCGCCATCGCAGGCATGCCCAAAGTATACCTCCGATCGCAGCAAGAGGTTGGCGTTGATTTCTTCGCTGCAGTGGATATTGTCCTCGTGCCCAACAGTGGCGTTGCCATCGAAGCGCTGCATTTTGGAAAGCCAACCTTCTTTACCACAGGTGCCGATGCTTTCCGCGATGACTATTACGGATTTGTCGTCGGCGGTATTTTGCCAGTATTTTCGGCGGAATCCCTTAATGCCCCCACCGATTTTTTCGATGGGGGTTGGAAGGGGCGGTTTCTGTACCATGATGAGACGATGATAGCGGATGTTTATGCGCTTCAAGAGAAAGTCCAAATGTCTTTCATGAAAATATACTGGGAGGCCCGTAAGGCTAGAAACCCTGTGTGCCCCCAATAGGCTCTATTTTTGGCGATTTTTTACATCCCCTGATTTGGGAATGCCTGACAGCCGGCAACCTCGGCCTCGTTGAAGCGAAGCAGCCAGTCCCGGACGATCTGCAGCGTCATGCTAGCAATCCTAGCGGCCTCGCTCCGACTTCCGCCATCAAGATTGCCGCCATTGCCAAGAGGCGTCTGAATTGCCCAAGATCCTTGTTGTTCCGTGCAAAACCACTAACCTCCAATAGCTTGCTATGACGCTCGTAATCATCCAAAGCTGCGGGTAATGATCAAGCGGCTCCTCGATATCGCGCTTTCGGCCACCGGGCTCCTCTTATTGTCTCCAGTGATCCTCTACTTGGCCTGGCGCGTCCAACGCGAGATGGGATCGCCGATCCTGTTCCGCCAAACTCGGCCTGGCATCCATGGCAAGCCGTTTCAGATCATAAAATTCCGCACCATGCTCAATTCAACGGATCAGAATGGGCACCCGCTTCCTGACGCAGATCGCCTTCCGCCTTTCGGACATTTCCTGCGGTCAACCTCGCTTGATGAGCTTCCTGAACTGTGGAATGTCCTGAAGGGCGATATGAGCCTGGTTGGACCTAGGCCACTCTTGGTGGAGTATTTGTCACTCTATTCGACGGAGCAAGCCCGCCGGCACGAATTGCGCCCCGGGTTGACCGGTTGGGCGCAGGTGAATGGGCGAAACGCCCTATCATGGCCGGAGAAATTTGCTTTGGATGTCTGGTATGTAGATAACCGCACGATTTGGCTCGACGTGAAGATCTTGTGGCTGACCACTGAAAAAGTGGTTAGGCGGGACGGGGTAAGCGCCTCAGGCGAAGCCACCATGCCGCGCTTCCTTGGAGAAACGGAGTGAGAATTGTTGGAGTTTATGGCGCGGCGGGCCATGGACGTGAAGTTATGGGCATGCTGCCGAAGGCCGCGGATACGAATTATGTCTTCATTGATGATGATTGCGGGCTAGCGAAAGTCAACGACTACCCATGTTTATCTTGGGTCGAATTTAAAAGAACGGCGGCAAGCGCAAAACATGTCATTTTGGCAATTGGTGACGGGAAGGTGCGCGAGCGCCTATCATTAAAGTGTAAGGAGGCGGGTATAGGATTCATGCCCGCACATGCACAGTCCGCTGTGATACTTAGTGACGTCAGGCTAGGGGAAGGCTCTGTGCTCTGCCCATACTCGATGATTACTTGTAATGTGACGATAGGACGTCAATTCCATGCTAATTACTTCTCGCATGTGTCCCATGACTGCAGGATTGGTGATTTTGTAACCTTAGCTCCCGGAGCAAGATGCAATGGGAATGTTGTTATAGAGGACCACGCGTATATTGGATCTAGCGCCGTGTTGCGTCAGGGCAGGCCAGGTGATCCATTGGTGATCGGAGCGGGTGCTATAGTAGGCATGGGCGCGGTAGTAACCCAAAGCGTTCCTGCCGGAGCAACGGTAGTCGGCAATCCTGCCCGCTTAATGGAGCCCAAATAGGAAATGCGTATTTACCTTTCGCGTCCGCATATGTCTGAACAAGAACAGGCTTACGTCGCTGAAGCGTTTAAGTCGAATTTCGTTGCTCCTCTTGGCCCCCAACTCGATGCATTCGAAGAAAGAGTTTCCGACTACCTTGGCGAAGGCCTGCACTGTGTCGGGCTGTCATCAGGTTCGGCTGCGCTACACCTTGCCTTGCGCATAGCCGGCGTCGGTCCGGGGGACGAGGTCTGGGTTTCTTCGATGACATTCGCCGGGGGAATTTTCCCCGTCAATTACCTTGGTGCAAGACCACGCTTTTTTGATCTCGATCCGGCAAGCTGGACGGTGGACGTCAACATCCTCTCTGACGAATTGGAGAGGGCCGCGCGAGAGGGGCGCTTGCCCCAGGCGATTGTGCCGACCGATCTCTACGGACAGAGTGTTGATCTCAATGCACTGGAGGCACTGGCGAAAAGCCATGGTGTGCGCCTCATTGTCGATTCTGCCGAAAGCCTCGGGGCTACCTATAGAAGTGGGCGTAAAGCCGGCACTGGCGGAGATGCGGCCATCCTCTCCTTCAATGGCAACAAGATTATCACGACATCAGGTGGCGGAATGCTGGTGACGCGTCACAAAGCCTGGGCCGACGAAGCCCGCTTCCTGGCGACACAGGCGCGCGATCCTGCGCCACATTATGAACATTCGACCTATGGCTATAACTATCGTTTGTCGAATATTTGTGCGGCCATCGGTCTGGGACAAATGGCAGTGCTGGATGAGCGGGTTGCCCGACGCAGGACAATCTTTGAGCGATATCGCGATGCTCTGTCGCGCCCGGGAATTTCGTTCATGCCGGAGCCTGAAGGTTTGCGATCAACGCGATGGCTCACTGCGCTCACGATCGATGCTGCCGTTGTTGGAGTAACACGCGAGGATATACGATTGTCGTTGCTCGAACATGAAATTGAGTCACGTCCTCTGTGGAAGCCTATGCATTTGCAGCCTCTTTACGCGGATGCTCCTTATCACGGCTTAGGGGTCGACGAGAGATTGTTTGAGCGAGGCCTATGCCTTCCGTCGGGTAGTGATATGACGGACGATCAGCAGGATGAAGTAATCGAGCGAATTCTTAAGCTAGTAGTTGCTTGAGGGTGTCGCATTCCAACAGTTCGGGTGCCTGGCGCAAACGGATCAACGCTTTCCGATCGTTCGACAATTACCAATATTTTCTGGGCTCTAGCCCATTGGTTATCTCTCTCAGACGCAGCGCAGTGCCTTTCTCGATATCTTTCGGAAGCTCATCGAGACTGAAGTATCCTAGATCGGCGATCTCAGGACTTGGCATCAAGATGGGAAGACGCCCCTCGGCCTCGCAAAGATATGTCAGTACATGATCGCGACTGCTGGCTACCAAATTAAGGTAGATGCCGTGAAACCTTGGCTTTCCCACAAGCAGTAATCCTGTTTCCTGCTGGAGCTCCTTCGCTAAAGCGCCTTCGACAGTCTCATTGACCTCAACCCCTCCGCCAGGAAAATGCCAGCCGGGTGTGTAGGTGTGCCGCACGAGCAGAACCTTCCCATCGCTGGAAAACACCACCGCCCTCACACCGAGCGTCAAACCTCGCGTAAGCCTAAAATATAGGTGTAGTAGCCGGCTCCAGATGCGTCCGAAAAAACCGAGTACGGCCGCCCTCATGCTGGTCTTTCGCTTCTTGCGGCCGGCCTCTCAGCGGTGTCCCCGGCTTGCGAAGCTGACCAGGTCAGGTCGCCGACCTCGTTATCCGTCGGCGCGTAGTCAATCGGCAGTTCTGCCAAGATTAGCCTAGCTTCCGAAAGGTCGAAATTGTCACATGCATGCCGCAGGCGTTTAAGTGCGTCCACGAGATCGCTCATTGGCACAGACGCCTCGGAAGCGGTCATCACGCGAGGGTGCGTGGTTGGCTTGGGATCTGTTCCGATTAGCAGTTCTTCGTAGAGCTTTTCGCCCTTCCTGAGGCCGGTGAAGTGGATGGCAACATCACCATCTTCGTGATCCACTTCATTAGCATGATCGGCGAAGTAAGGCTTGAGGCCTTGAAGCTTCACCATGGTGACCGCAAGATCGGCAATCTTTATGGGCTTGCCCATGTCCAAGACAAATACATCGCCGCCTTGAGCCATAGCCCCCGCCTGAATGACCAGCTGTGACGCCTCTGGTATCGTCATGAAATAACGATTGATTTCAGGGTGCGTTACCATGACCGGGCCGCCAGCCTCGATTTGTGATGTGAACCGAGGGATCACAGATCCCGATGAGCCGAGCACATTACCAAACCTCACCATGGAGTAGACAGTTCTGGTATCTTGTTGGGCAAGGCCTTGGCAAATCAACTCGGCAATGCGCTTCGTGGCGCCCATCACGTTCGTGGGCCGCACTGCCTTGTCGGTAGAAATTAGGATGAAGCGCTCAATACCATTTTTATGCGCCAGTCTTGCTGCAGCCAAGGTTCCGAAGGCGTTGTTGCGGATCCCCTCAACAATGTTTTCCTCAACGATGGGAACATGCTTGTATGCTGCGGCGTGGTAAATTGTTTGGACCTTGAAGGCCTTCATCACAGCATCCAGGCGCGCCTCATCCTGCACCGAGCCTAGGATGGGGATGATCTTGGCACTTCTTTCAAGCCGTTTGACTGTTTCAGAAAGCTCTCCCTCAATGGAGTAGAGGGCAAGCTCAGACATTTCGTAGAGGACAAGCGCTAGGGGGCTCTGGTCCAGGATCTGCCGGCACAGCTCACTTCCGATTGAGCCGCCCGCCCCAGTCACCATCACGACTTTGCCCGTGATGTTGCGCCCAAGCAGTTGCTCATCTGGCGGAACTGGATCCCTCCCGAGAAGCTCCTCAGGCGTGACGTGACGAAGCTGGGATATCTTGGCCTTGCCAGTAATGATGTCGGACAGGCTTGGTATAGTCTTCACCTCGAGCTGGAGCTTCTCCAGCTGAGACAGAATTTCACGGCGCCTGACTGGTCCAATGTTGGGCAGAGCCAGAAGCACCGCGTCAAGCCCAACACTGTTCATCAACTGCGGCAGCGCGCTTGGAGGGTGTACTCTGCAGCCGCCAATCATAAGGCCCTGCAAGCGGCGATCATCGTCGATGAAGGCGATCGGGGCATAATCCCGCCCGTGAAATAGGGAGTTGAGAAGCTCGAGGCCCGCGTCGCCTGCGCCGTAAATCGCGACAGGCCGCTTAGATAGCTGCAGTGGCCCGCGAAAAATTTGCCGCACAAAGAACCTCATCCCGCCGATTGCCAGCAGGGCAAGAGCTGACGTCATAATCGCCACAGATCGCGGGATGCCGGCATCAAAGAAAGCGTTAAGAGCGAGCATACTCAATGCCAGCACGGCAACGCCGCGGCCGATCGCGACAATGATTTTCCCCGTCAAGAAGCGCACGAGGGTCCGGTAAAGGCCGCTCAGCCAGAAGGTTGTGATTGCAGCAGCGCCAGCGAAACCGAAAACCAGCCAGACCTTGGCGCTGCTCGCGAAGGCGACGCTTTCCAAGCGCAGCGTCATCGCAAAGAGAAACAGGCCTAAAAGAAGCGCGCTGTCCGCTGCAACCTGTAGGGCAATTTTGCTCAAGCGATTGAGGCCAGACAAACGCCTAATCAGGTAGTCTATCGAAGGTTTCACTTTTCTCACCGCGTCTGTTACGCTGCCTTGTGACTAGAGGACGCGGACGAGGGCTGCAAGATAATCAGAAGACGTCAATTTCGGCGCTCATTTGGCGGGGTGACCATTGTTCTGTCACCGCGGACAAGGCTAAGCCCACACATTATGCTCGGCCTTTTCGAGATAGCGCGCGAGCACATTAACTGACTTCCAGCCGCCTGCCCTCATAATCGCGGCTGTGTCAAATCCCCGCTTCAGCAGGTCCTGTGCTGCACCCACTCGCATCGAGTGTCCGCTGAATGACGCGACTTGTTCTGGGTGCAGATCGCAGCGCTGCGCCGCCTCCTTGATTACCCGCCGCACTGTCGTTGTCTCCAGACAGCGATTAATGGCCTTGCCCTGGTAGATGGGGCAGAACAGCCACTCGATTTCGGGGCCGCGGTATGCCAGCCACTCCCGAACCAGATCAGCCGTTCGTTTTGACGTGAACGCGATCCTGCCCTCCCCAAAGGGGTCGGCCTTGCTGCGACGGATCAGCACTCTAAGCGTGCCGTCTGTCCGCTCTACGATGTCCTGATTGCGCAAGGCAATGAGCTCTGACCTGCGCGTCAGTAGTTCATAGCCGAGGGCAAGCATTGCCCGGTTGCGCAGGCCCCAAGGGCTGTCGGGCTCACTTTCCAAAAACTTCTCGAGATAATGGCGCGTCAGGCCCTTCGCTTGCCGCGGCCTCACAGCCTGCGCGCGGCGTACTCGCCGAAAAGCAAGATTGATGTCCTCATCATGTGTGGGGTCGGGCAGCCTCAACAGACGATGCACTTTGCGTATGGCATACAGCCTTCGCTGAACGGTCGAGGGCGCCTTGTATTTTCCTTGGTCTTCCAGAAAGCGGCACACAGTTTCGACAGATGCAGGGAAGGCGTCTTTGATGCTATTTTCCACGCACCAGCGCTCGAAGGCCTCGACATCCGCATAGTAACTGCGCATTGTTGCAGGCGCATAAGCGCCATCAAGGCGCTGGAATTCGGAGCGCCAGTCTGTTCTTGTGCCGATGATTTGCATCCGGCCAATATGATACCAAAAGGATCATAAGTAAAGTGTCAGATATAACTGCGGAACAGATTAAGGCAGCGCGCGCCGCACTTGGTTGGACGATTATAGATATTGCCGAGGCGACAAAAATTGGTTCGGCAACCCTTAAACGCTATGAGGCGACGTCAGGCGTACCTCATTCGCGCAAGGGTCATCTGACGAAATTGCGCGCCTACTTCGAAGCCGCAGGCATCGAGTTCGTCGGCACTCCCAACGACGCCCCCGGCATTCGCATACACGCTCAAGGCGGCGATCGAGACAAGGAGCGCTGACGCAGCAGGCGTATGGCGTTGTCGCGCTCTGAACGAAAACGCGCAGCGTAGTAGGACAGCTTCTCCGCCTTCCTCGTCGACGTGGCAGACCCTTTGCCTGCAACGCCATGAAGTGCGTCTGACGTCCATCCCGCGAGCGTCTTTTTGAGATCGACAGCAGGATAAAGCGACGTCGCCATCTCCATGTCGAGCGCGTCCTGCGCCATGGTTACACGCCAGGCAGCAATGAGCGCCTTGCGGATCAAGTGGGCATCCATCGGGTCTTCGCCATCTGCCATCTCGCGAAGATGACTGGCCAGGACAAAGAGCCAGTCGGGCACGTCGACGCCTTCATCAAACCGCCTTTCTACATCCCTTGAGGTCACGCCATGCTTGCGTGAGTTCTGAGACGATATCTTCTTGCCGGCCTCGGTCTTCGGGCCGGCAAGGCGCCTCTTTGCCTGCTGCTTGGCGAGCCAACGAGCGCCCTCTTTAAGCGCCGATCGACGGCGACGCTTACCCTCATCCATCGGCATTTTCGCAAAGCTGCGCGTCAATGATGGCGACCGCGGCCTTCATGTCATCGCGGCGCTTTCTGCCAATCTGATCGATGATCCTGTCGCGCTCCTTTAGGGCAGCAAATTCGAGGCCCATGAAGTCCTCTTCCTTGCGAAGGGATCCCATCGAAACGGTGCCAAGCAGACGAACGATGGGCAGGTTCTCTTCGCTGCCATAAACGCCCGCATCGTCTCCCACGCTGTATTCGTCGTCGAAGACTGCAGCCTTCACGCCTTCGACTTCGAAGGACTGTATGCCGGGATCGTATCGTGAGTGGTCTGACGCCTGACGCCTCAGCGCGACGAGCGTTGCTGCCCTGTGGCACTTCCTCAAAAATTCTATTTTGGCCATGATGACAGCCACGTCATTGACCCACATGGCCTCTACCGCGTCGCGTGGCTGAAAGTGGCGGCACAAGTCATCGAAAAGCTTTTCGCATCTGCCAGCGTCTTGGCCAGGCATCGGAATTCTTTGCTGCGGTGTGAACAGTTGAGCTGCGCTAAATTCTCCAGACACTGCAACTGCATTCTTACTAATGCTCATAGTATTTTAATCCTCAAAATGAGTGTCGCTTCATACCCATTCCCTCCATTGAATTGGGACCAATACACACACCGCCCAATGATTGCAAGTCACTGAAATATATGATGTAATTTCCATAAGAGTGCCAACACAGTGATGCAAAATCATGCCCCCCATTTGGGCAAATTCTATGCACCATCTGCATGCGGGCGAGGCGCGCTCAAAGGCGCTGGCGCAGCAAGGCGCGCACACGATCGGCAATTTTGCAAAACGAACTGCCGCGCGCTCTGGCGGGCCTCATTCTGGAAGCTATCGAGAGGCTATGACTGCCAAAAGGATTTGACCCGGGCTTGCTGGCCTCAGACCTGCCCACCCTTGGTGTAACCTTAGTGTGCCAAATGCCCGATAACGTGCATGATCGACCTTGGAATTCTAGCCAAGGTAGTCCTCTCACATATGAAACTTTTCGTTGGCAATTCTCGACGAACAAATTAGCGCAGCGTCCGCCTACATCTGATAAAACAGCCGCACCATGAGATCAGTCTGCTTCCGCCTACAATTTGCGTTCTTTGCTCTTTTGTCCTCCTTGCTGCTGGGCGCCCCCGCGATTGCCCAAACGACAGTAAGCGCAGGCTTTGAAAACGGCGTAATCGGCGAATACCGAAACGCTGCCCACCAGCCTACAAGGCTGAATACTTTCGCAACGCTCGGCATAACTGGCGCGGTAATTTCTGACACCACGGACGATGGCCGCTTCGGCGGAAGCCAGGGAAACGACTACTCCGTAACGGTCACATTCCAATTCAGTAACGGCTCGACCTCTACTTTCAATGCAGCCGTAAATTGGCGCGATACTCAAGGATCAACTGTCCACGGTATTGGCCTCACAGTATCCGGCGGAGTTGATGACGGCACCTCATACGTCGCTGCAAGCGGACTTCAGAAGACCTATCTTTTGCAATTTGTTAGTAGCACTCGGGCCTATGCCGACACAGCATCTGGAGACAAAGGCGACGTAATTTCAGGAAATGCCGCTACTACTGGACTATTCGATGAATTGAATACGTACGCCACATCAAAGCCCGCATCAATAAATCCGGCCGGTCTAACTTCCATCATAACCGCTTCGCCAGGCAGCATTTTAGCAAACGGAACTTCCACATCTACGGTCACCGTCCAGCTCAAAGACGTCAATGGAAATAATCTATCTGCTGGAGGAAATACCGTCACTTTGTCTACCAATGCCGGCTCGCTATCGGGGGTAATCGACAATGGAAATGGGACGTACACGGCCACGCTGACGTCTTCGACATCAATAGAAACAGCGACGATCACCGGGGTAGTAGACGGCTCGTCAATAGTCGACACGGCATCAGTAGACTTTGTGAGCAACAGCTCTATTTCCGGGACTGTCCGAAACGGCGGCGGTAACGGATTGAGTGGCCGCACAGTCAGACTGCTCAACAATTCCGGTCAAGTGCTACAGACGGTTACGACCGGGTCGGGCGGGGCTTACACGTTTAGCAATGTTGCGCCAGGAACGTATAAAATCGAGTTCGAGTCGTCAGGTAACTACAAGGCTAAGGCCCGATCAGCAGTTGGCAACAACAACAGTCACTTTGTAACATCGATTTCCGTTGCCGACGCCAGCACAGATCTGACCGGCGTAGATGCTGTAGTAATTGACCCGGCAGGAGTGGTTTACGACACTGTCACGCGCCAACCTGTTGCCGGTGCGGTCGTGACTTTCAACTATAACGGCTCACTCGTTCCCAATAGCTCGTTGGACCAAACTCTGGGCGGGCCAAACACCCAAACTACGTCGGCAGACGGCCAGTATAGCTTTGTGCTTAACAGTAGCGCATCTGACGGTGTCTACACACTCAATGTTACAGAACCTTCAGGGTACACCTTCCAGAGCCTCGCAATCCCTGTATCTTCAGGACCTTTTAATCCTGGCCTTGGCGGCGGCATCGTTGCGATCCAGCCACAAGCGACTGCGCCAACTGGTTCTGATGATACGACCTACTACCTAGACTTCTCTTTCGTAGTAGGCGCATCGCCTGCGACAACGTCTAATGGCGTGATTAATAACCACATTCCGCTCGACCCAACTCCTAGCGTAAGCGTTACAAATACGACGGATGCGTCTGAGCCATCGACTAATGGCGTATTTACTGTGAACCTAAGCACTGCCTCTGCGACTGATACGGTGGTTGGCTATTCGGTTGCTGGCACTGCGACAGCGGGTACGGACTACACTGCGCTGTCTGGCGCGGTGACCATTTCGGCGAATACGACGAGTGCGACGATTAGCGTGCCGGTGATCGACGATAGCCTAGTCGAAGGTGGCGAGACGGTTATTATTACGCTGACGGGCGTGACGAGCGGGACAGCATCGCTAAGCTCTACCGCCGCCGATCTTACAGCAACCAACACCATTAGTGATGATGATACGGGGCTGAATGCAGCCCCTGTGTTCACCAATCAGAACGCCGGCAGCGGGACGAGCTACAGCTTCGACTATGCGGAAGGCTCGAGCGCGGGTGACGTGCTTGGCCAGGTGTCTGCGAGCGATGCGGAAGGCGACGCGCTGACGTTTAGCATTACGGGCGGAGATCCGAACAGCTGGTACGCGATCAATGGCTCGACGGGCGAGATTACGCTGACGGCTGCAGGTGCTGCCTCGCTGGCGAATGACTATGAGCAGACGTCGAACACGCAGACGCTGACCGTAACCGTGAGCGACGGGACCAACAGCACGACCGTGCAGGTTGCGCTGAACGAGACCGATGTGAACGACAGTGCCCCTGTGTTCACCAATCAGAACGCCGGCAGCGGGACGAGCTACAGCTTCGACTATGCGGAAGGCTCGAGCGCGGG